>JAGDAG010000060.1 GCA_017959625.1 Abditibacteriota bacterium
ATAAGGACCCGCGCCCCTCCCGGGGAACAGTCGGTGACGGCGCAGGGCAGCCCTGCCGCCATGGCTTCCGCAAGGGTATTGGGGATGCCTTCAAAATCGGAGGACATAACGAAAACCCCCGCCAAAGCAAGCTTTTGCTGCAAAGAGTTCTCAAATCCGGGAAAATCCACGCTGCCGGCGATCCCCAGGCTTTGGGCAAGAGCCCTGGTCTTTTGCAGATCCGGCCCGTCGCCGTACATTATCAGCCGTTCGTCGGGAAAGGTTTTCAAAACCATACTAAAGGCCGTAAGCAATACGTCCATCCTTTTCTGCTGGTTTTCAAACCGTCCCGCCCACACCAGAGGGCCGGGGCCGGCCTGCTTCCGGACGGGAGATACGCAGACGGGATTGGGGATCACCGTGTGCGCGGGGAGGCGGCGGCCGGCAAAACGGTTTTTTGCCCCTTCGGTCTGGAACACTATGCCGTCGGAAAGCTCCGTCAGCCTTTTTCTCAAAAAGGCGCTCAAAGCCCCCCGCCTGTCCGGATCCGCCCTTTCGGAGCAAAACACCTTAAAACCGTAAAACCGTTTCAAAAGCAAGAGCAAAAGCCCCGCGGTATCCATAAAGGTCAGACACACGTCCGGCTCCAGTTCCCCGAGGGCCCCGAGAAGGCGTTTTTCGGCGGCAAAAAGCCCCAGTGTCTTTCGGACAACAGGGTTTTTGCTTTGTTTTACGTTCAGCTCTATAAGACGCGCCCCCGGGGGCGCCGGCAGAGGGTCGGAACAGTCAAAAACAGAAATAAGGCTGGTATCATGGCCCTTCTGCGCCAGATGACCCGCCAGCCATACCATTATTTTCGGAGCGCCAGACCGGGAAAGCCTGTGTATTATCAGCGCGATCTTCATAAATCCGTTGCAACTTCTCCGAAGGCCGCAGAAAGCGGTTTCGGATATGTGTTCAAATAAAACCCCTGTGCGTATCAAGCATTGCTATAATAATTTTACTATACCCCGGCTCCTGATGTCAAACGGAGCCTTTCCGGGCCTTTTTCTTGTTGACTAAACAGCCGTTTTTGTAGTATAATAATATTACAATAATACCCGGGATGCGCCATCCCGGTTTCCTGCGTAAGGAGCGCGTTTTGAAAAAGATTCTTCTGCTTTCCAACGACTTTATGTCGCTGAATTTCCGCAAGGAGCTGGTTATCCGCCTGCTCCGGGAAGGCCACAGGATATACGTATCCATGGTGGAAGCAGAAGAAAACCGGGTCTATTCGGAAATGGGCTGCAAGGTGATCCCCGCTCCCATAGACAGAAGGGGACTGAATCCCCTGAAGGATTTCACCCTTTATCTCCACTACAAACGGATCATCCGGGACATCTGTCCCGACATCATTTTTTCCTACACCATAAAACCCAACATCTACGGCTCCTTTGCCTCCGGAAGCTCCGGATGTCCCCAGATATGCAACATCACCGGCACCGGAGGGGTCTTTCTGAAAGACAATTGCGTAAGCGCCCTCTGCAAGCTGCTTTACAGGCATTCCGTCAAAAAATGCTTCAAGGTTTTTTTCCAGAACGTGGATGACAGAGATTTTTTTGTACGGAACCGGATGGTTGGCGAAAACTACGAAGTGATCCCGGGCTCCGGCTGCAATCTGAAAAAGCATTTTTACGTAAAGTATCCCAAATCCGGCCGGATACGTTTTCTGTATATCGGCCGCATCCTGGCCCTTAAGGGGATAGACGAATATCTCCGGGCTGCAAAAACCGTGAGAAGCACGTATCCCAGGACCGAGTTTTATATCGCAGGCTACTTTGTAGAGCCCCAATACAGACAGCTGATACAGGAGTATGAACAGGACGGGATCGTAAAACACCTGGGTTTCTGCAGCGACATCGACAGAGAGATACGCAAAAGCCACTGCATAGTGCTTCCTTCACGGGGCGGCGAAGGCATCCCCAACGCTCTTCTGGAAGGGGCCGCCATCGGCAGGCCCTGCATAGGCTCCGACATCCCCGGCACGAGACAGGTCATAGACGACGGCGTCAACGGTTTTCTGTTCCGGCCGGGAAACCATCAGGATCTGGCCGACAAAATGGAGACGTTCCTGAATCTTTCCGTGGAAGAAAAGGCTCAGATGGGCATAAAAGGCAGGCAGAAGGTGGAAAGGGAGTTCGACCGCGAACAGATCGTCGACATCTACCTCAAAGAACTGGGTGAGATCTGATGTCCGTCCTGATCGCCACCGATTTCCGCATAATGCTTTTTGAGGGCAGATATTACCTGAAAAACAAGCATTACCACATTACAAAGCGTTACTGCGACGCTTTCGGTCCGGCAATACTTTTCACCAGGGTCCTGGAAGCCCGGGAGCAGCCTCAGGGCTCCGACGCAACGCCGCTCCTGAAAAAGGTAGTGAGGGCAAAAAGCCTTGCCGCGGTACTGGCCGGAAAACATACCGCCGATATCAGAAGCTGTCTGGAGGATTGCAGCCTGGCCATATGCCGTTTTCCTTCCATCCCCGCCTTCAGGACGGCAGCGGAAGCCTGCCGCCGGGGCATCCCCGTTCTGGCGGAATGTATGGGAGACGCCTGGGACGCCAGCTGGAACCACAGCGCGGCGGGAAAACTGGCGGCGCTTTATTACTATTTTTCCATGAAACGCCGTGTGGCAAAAGCGCCCTTTGCTCTTTACGTTACCGACAGCTTTCTGCAAAGCAGGTATCCCTGCCCCGGCATCACCGCCGCCATTTCCAACGTGGCTCTTGACGGCTTCTGCGACGGCTCCGCGCTGGAAAACAGGCTCCGCCGCATAAACGCCTGCGACCCAAAGCAGCCGGTGCTTATAACCGTGGCGGCGGCTGACAACCGTTCCAAGGGCTTTGACACGGTGATCAGGACCCTGCCTCTTTTGAAAAAGGACGGCATCAACGCAAAATACGTCGTCGCCGGCCCCGGCGACACTTCTTACCTTGCGGATCTGGCGCGGCGCGCGGGAGTTTCTGACAGAGTAGAGTTTACCGGCGAGCTCGATCCCGCACAGGTGAAGGAACGGCTCAACGGCGCCGATCTTTATATCCAGCCCAGCCGGCAGGAGGGGCTGCCCAGAGCCGTCATCGAGGCTATGGCCTGCGGCTGCCCGTGTATAGGGACCAGGATCGGGGGAATACCGGAGCTCGTCCAAAAAGAGTATCTCATCAGGCCCGGAAGCCCCGCGGAGCTATGCCAAAAGATAAAGCTGCTCTCGCGCAAAGAAAATATGGCCTCGGCGGCAGAAGAGAATCTTGCCCGGTCCCGCGACTTTGACCAGAAGATACTTGACAACAAAAGACACGTTTTTTTTGAAAGCATAAAGGCCTGTCTTGGAAAGGACTGTTTATGATATACGTTTTCCTGATCTGCTACATACCCATGCTCATCACACAGCTTTCGGTCGTAAGCATACCCGCAGGCCTGTTTCTCGGACTGGTTTCCGTGTTCTGCCTGTATCAAAAACGAAAAAGCCTGCCCATCAGCGACAAGATCCTTGCCGCAGAGCTCATCGCCTTTCCCGTTCTCTGCGGCCTGTATCTGCTTCTGGGCTTTTCCGACGACGGCTTCAGATATGCGGGCCAGACTGCCATTTTTTCTATCGGCGCCCTGTCGGCCCTGGCGGTGTTCCACTATTTCCACACTCCCCAGAGAACAAAGCTGTTTCTCGGTATCCTTGCCGTTTTCATTTTGTATATTATCGCAATGTCGTTTATCGGCAACGCGGCCCTTCAGGACAATGATACAAATCTGGCGAACCATATCACCGGCGCTCCCTACTGCAACGCCATCATGATCTTTTCGGGCATCTTTCTGATTTTGTCCCTGCAGGCAAAAAGGCGCGCCGCAAAGCTGCTCCTTCTTCTGGCCAGCCTTTTGTGTTTTGCCGTCATAACCATAATACTGCAACGGGCCATCAACGCTATTTTGTGCCTTTTTATGCTGGCGCTGCTTTTGATAATGAGCTCAAGATACCGCAAGATCATACTTGTTGCATGCGCCCTGCTCATCCTTCTGGTTTTCCTTACCGGGGCGATCCCGGCGATCATAAAAAGCGTAGCCGCCCTGAACCCCGGAGACAGGCTCGCCAACAGGCTCAGAAGCCTTGCGGAACTAATGGTCACCGGCAATATGAGCGTTCTTTCAAAGTCCATACTCCTCAGGTTCTCGTTTCTGCAGAACAGCATAAACACCTGGCTCTCCGACTGGAGCACGTTTCTCATAGGCTACGGCTCCCATACCAAAGACTACAGCGTTATCAGCGGACACAGCGACATTCTGGACACCTTTGCCAAATACGGCATCGTGGGCGGCCTGCTGCTTCTGGATATCCTGCGGCGGGGTATAGTGTTCATAATGCGCAAACAAAACCGGCAGCAGAAGATCTACAGCGCCGTCATCGTTTTGTTCGTTATACTCTGGGGCATCCTCGGCGCTATTTTCCGGGCATACACTTCGGTGGCTCTGTTCGTGGCCCTGCCCGCTTCCGCCGGCTACGCCCTCAGCCTGCAGACCGTCAGGGACAAGACCGGCGCCTTATACCGCTTTATGCGGGGTTTGCTCACAGGCAATATGTTCCGGGTGGCTGAAAGAGACATCCGCACCTCTTCAAGGCTGGTGGCGGGCAAGCGCAAAAGGAGAAACAAATGACAGTGGGGGTATGCGGCTTCGGGAACACCGGCTCCAGCGCCGTGAGCGATTTTCTGAAGGAATACGATTCGGCGTGCGTTCCGGACAGCGCGGAGTTCACCATAGTATGCGAGCCGGACGGGCTTGCCGATCTGGCCGAAAAAGTGATGCATCCCAGGATGCGGAACCTGGATTCCGTTACCGCAATGATCAGATACAAACGCAGATGCGCGGAATTTGCCCGGAAGTGCGGCTCCAGAGGAGGCGACAGGCGCCTTATAGAAGCGTCTGCAGACAGGTTCCTGAAGGAGATCTCCCAGGCAGACTGGTACTGGCGGGACAAAACGGAATATCAGCTGGGGTTCCTCAACGACGTCATAAAACGAAGGCTGCTCCTGAGACGCCTTATCCCTGCCGCGGAAAGGCTTCTGGGACGCCCCTGCAACCTGTGGCCCCGCATCCGGGTAAGCATGTCGGTGCAGCCCGAGGGGTTTTACGAAGCCGCCAAAAAGCACGTGAGGGAAATGGCCGAGGCTCTGGGAGCCGACTTTTCAAAGCTTGTGGTGCTGGATCAGCCCTTCGGCGGAAACGACCCGCGGGCAGGCTTTCCCTTTTTTGACGACCCCTGCGCCATAGTATCCGACAGAGACCCCAGAGACCTGTACGTTTTTGCCCTTACCGCGCTGCGGGGCAAAAACTCCTATATGCCCCTGGAAAAGCCCTCCGATTTCATAGCCTATTACAAAAATCTGCGAAAGGACCAGCCGTATGGCGACGACGACCGAGTGCTTGCCGTCCGGTTTGAAGATATGGTATATAACTACGAAAAAACCACCGAAAAGATCAAAGGGTTCCTGAAGCTGGGAGAAAACCCCCGTCCGAAAACGTTGTTCGACCCGGCAAGATCGGTGTGCAACACACAGGTGTTCCGCAGATTCCCGGAATACGCCGACGCAGTCAGGGAAATCGAGGACGCCCTTCCGGAGTATCTTTTTGATTTCAGCCCTTATCCCGTTCCCCAAACAAACGGAAAAATGTTTACCGGCAGGACCGGCAGGGCCACGTAGTTCCCCCTTCGGAGCAGCAGATGGATAAAAATCAGGCAATAGAATTCTTTTCGTCGCTGGCAGTCTTCGGCATAAGGCCCGGGCTTGAGCGCACGGCAAAGGCTCTGGATATGCTGGGGCTGCCCCGCGCCGGCAGATTCATACACATTGCCGGCACCAACGGCAAGGGCAGCGCGGCAGCCTTTGCGTCCTCCATCCTTACGGAAGCGGGCCTCCTTACCGGGACCTACACCTCTCCCTACGTTTTCAGCATAAACGAACGCTTCGGTATCGGCCGGGGCTATATTTCCGACGCAGACCTTGGCAGCATCGCCGAAGAGGTAAAAAAAACAAACGGCCTGCTGAAAGCGGAAAGCGGCGAGTCTCTGACGGAATTCGAAGCAAAAACCGTGGCCGCCTTTATTTACTTCGCCCGGAAAAAAACAGACTGGAACGTGATCGAATGCGGTATGGGAGGCGGAAGCGACGCCACCAACGTCATAACCCCCCGCTGCAGCGTGATAGTATCCGTAGGGCTCGACCATACGGAATGGCTGGGGAGCACCGTAAGAGAAATAGCCAGGGAAAAAGCGGGCATCATCAAGCCCGGCGTCCCCTGCGTCACGGGAGCCGGCGGAGAAGCCCTTGAGGAAATAGACAGAAAAGCGGAAAAGGCCGGCAGCCGGGTTTACGCCCTGGGGAGAGATTTTTTTGTAAGGGGAAGCGGCCCCTTCCGTCTGGAATCGGATATTATCGAAACGGAGTTCGAGCCAAGCCTGCAGGGCGCCTTCCAGCCGGGGAACGCCGCCATAGCCGCCGTGGCTGCGGCCCTGTGCGAAAGGCTTTCCCCAAAGGACATACAAAACGGCATAAAAAAGGCCTTTCTGCCGGGCAGGTTCCAGCGAATTTCCCGGCGGCCCGACGTGTATCTCGACGGGGCCCATAACGGTCCCGCGGCAGAGGCTCTCGCCCGCTCGCTGGAAGCCCTGGGAAACAAAAAACTCATTCTTGTCATCGGCATGCTGCA
>JAGDAG010000061.1 GCA_017959625.1 Abditibacteriota bacterium
AGGCCCTCCGGCAGGAACTCATAGCCGGCGCTGCCGGGGCGGAAGAAGGGATTCTCCACCAGCTGCTCGTTCTTCAGGGTCAGATCGCCCTTGTCGTCGTAGCTGGCAAAGCTGCCTACGGGGACGCACACCTTGCCGGTGTAGGGCATGGGGATCCCTGCCAGACAGTAGCCCACGAATTCGGGATTGGCGTCGTCCTGAGCCCAAGGGCCCGCTCCGGCGTCGTTCCACAGGTCCTTAACGAGGGGCTTGTCGTTATTTTCGTTGGCCGGCACTGCCAGATGCATATAGGTCTCGCACATATCCCGCCAGCCGGCGGCGCCCCAGGCTCCCATGGGCATGGCGCCGAAATAGGTGTTGAAGTCCCCCGGGCTTTTCTTGATCTGTCCGTTGACGTACATGCCTGTCTCGTCCACCGTCACCTGCTCCAGGGACTTCTGCCACTTGTCATAGTATTCTTCCCTGCCCGTGGCCGTCCAGGCCATAAAGAGGGCCCGGACGCAGTTCCAGTGGTCCCAGGTGCCGTTCCAGCCCCCGTATTCCGGATGGTAGCCGTAGACCCACAGCTTCTCCATGGCCGTCTCCAGATAGGCGGTGTATTTGGCCTCCATCTCCGGGTCCTTTTTCTCTTTGGCGGCCTTGATCATCCAGGCGCAGGCCCGCACCGGGAAAAAGGCTCTCACGAAATGCTTGTCCGGGAAGCCCTTCATGACGGAGTCCACCGCCCTTTCGGCATGGGGCAGCAGGGTGTAGGCGTAGGGGTCCTTCCATCTGAGCATCATATAAGCGGCGGCCGCAAGGCCGGTGTAATCGGCGTTGTTGTTCTCGGGCAGAGGTATATCCTGGGGCAGATAAGCGCCGGTCTTCAGGAAGGAGTCCGCGTTGCGGACCAGCCCGCCCATTTCGTCGGGATCCATCCACTTGCTATAGCTTATCCAGCTCTTTTTGCCGGGGGCGTTGGTGAGCCTGATCTGTCCATAGCCGTCCTCTGCCAGCAGCTCCAGCTTCTCCGCCTTTCCTTCCCAGATTATGACCACCGCCTGACCGTAGCCCCTGTTGGCCCAGCCTGGAGTCTTGGTCAGGATGATATAGTTGAAGTCAGGCTTGTCGATGACCACGTCTCCGTCCTTGTCGGAGGCATACACGGTCTTTCTGTCCGGCAGATGGACCCGGGCAGGTCCGGTGACAGAGGAAAAGATCTTCATACCCCCCTTCCCTTTGCCGAACAGGGTGACCACCTTGTCAAAGGCGCTCGTGTTCCAGTTTATCTCCATAGGCATATATTCGTCGGACATCCAGGACGTAAAGCCGGCCTTCACGGTCCCTGCGGGAGCCTTGTAATCCCGTCTCCACACGTATCGGGTCTCGTTCCAGTATTCCGAGGACCTGGCTCTGCCCATGGAGCCGTTCCTGTCTTCGGGATCCGACCAGGTAAAGTCGCCTATGGGATACGTGGCGCCGCCCTTTATTGCCTCAAAGCCTATGGACACTCCCGGCTCCATGGAATCTCCCAGATAGCACAGGCTGGCCCAGCCGTCTCCTTCCGTGTCCAGCA
>JAGDAG010000062.1 GCA_017959625.1 Abditibacteriota bacterium
GGAAAAGCTTCTGAGGGCGCTTTTCCGCCGAGGTGACGGGAAGAGCGCAGCGCAGCGTGGCGCCGGGATGACCCGCAACAGCCAAGCCTGATCTTTCGCCGGGGCGGCCCCCCTGCTCAAAGGGCTTTTCCGGACCTTGCGGCGCTTTGCGCCGTGTGGTATAATACTTACGGATGTTATAAAAACTGCGAGGGTCATGATGAAAAAGAAAAGTATTTTACTTGTTTTAGGCATAATCGCCGTCCTTTTTTCCGGCCTGTGGGCGGCGGACGCCGTGGAGAACAAGTCTCCGAAGGCGGAAAACGCTCCGGCGGCGGCCGAACAGAAACAGGAGGAAAAGGCCCTTCCGTGGTTCAGCGGCAAGCCCTTTATCGAGGTAAACAAAAACGTTCCGTATTTCAAGGAAAGCGAGATTACGGACAAGGCCTACGAGCATTACAGCCCTCTGGACAAGCTGGGCCGGTGCCGGGCGGCGTACGCCTGCCTGGGAAAGGAGCTTATGCCCACCCGGAGCCGGGAGAACATCGGCATGATAAAGCCCACCGCCTGGCAGATAAGCAAATACGATTTTATCGACGGGGAGTATCTGTATAACAGGTGCCACCTTATAGCCTTCTGTCTGGCGGGGGAAAACGCCAACCCCAAAAACCTCATCACCGGCACCAGATATATGAACACCCAGGGCATGCTGCCCTTTGAAAACAGCGTGTGCGACTACATCAAAAAAACGGGCAACCACGTGATGTACCGTGTGACCCCGTTTTTTGACGGCAACAATCTGCTGGCAAGCGGGGTGCTGATGGAAGGCTATTCCGTGGAGGACAAGGGGAAGGGCGTCTGCTTCAACGTGTTCTGCTACAACGTACAGCCCGGGGTCGCGATAAACTATTTCAACGGCTTCAATCAGCTTGAGAGCGCCGCGCAGCCGGCGGAAGACCCCAACGTCATCAATTATATAGGCAACCTGTCTTCCCTGAAATACCACAGGCCTACCTGCGACGGCGTGGCCACCATGAACCCCCGCAACAAGATAGGCATATATACAAAGGCCCAGGCGGAAGCGGCGGGCTTTACCCCCTGCGGCGTCTGCCGCCCGTGACAGGGGCCCTTTTTTGCAGAAACGTTCCGGCGCCGGCTCGTCCGGCGCCGTTTTTTGCGTATCCGGCGTTCCGCAGTATTCCCGGAATGATTGACTTTTTTGCCGGCATCGGTATAAAATAAGTTAGAATGCTGTTTGAAACAGGACAAACGTGATGGGTGGCCGTCAGGACGGCTGCGGGGCAAAACTGCCTCTGCGCCGGGCCGGAACAGAAAAAAAGGCGTCCTGTAAACGAGGTAAGGTGTTATTATGAAAAACATGGCGCTCGGAGAATCCGCAAGGCTTGCAATAATGGTTGCGGTACTTATGCTTGCCGCAGGCTTTCTGCTGGGCTGGGTCCTTATGCGCGATTCCGCAAAGGTCATCAGGTCTCTCGTCGACAACAGGATGCTGGATATCGCCAATTCCGCCGCCGATATGCTGGACGGCGACGTTCTGGGGAGCCTTAAAAAGGAAGACAGGGACACGCCGGGCTACCGAAAGATTAACGACACACTGGCGGTTTTTCAGGACAACATCGATCTGAAATACATTTATTGCGTAAGGGCTGCGGGTGACGGGAAGTTTGTTTTTACCGTGGATCCCACCATAGACGATCCCGGTGAATTCGGCGAACCCGTAGTATATACCGACGCCCTTGACAAGGCAGGCAAGGGCAGGGCCGCCGTGGACAAAGAGCCCTATACCGACGACTGGGGGCGCTTTTACAGCGCTTACAGCCCGGTGTTCGATTCCGGCGGGAAGGTGGCTGGGATAGTTGCCGTGGATTTTGACGCCACCTGGTACGACAGGCAGGTATCCAGAGAAAAAAAGCTAATCATCTTGCATTCGCTGCTGATGACCCTGCTGGGGGCGGTGCTTGTTTTTGCGGTCACCGGAAAACAGAGAAAGCAGCTCATCCGTATCACCGGGGACCTGAGGACCGTGGCGGGTTACGTTGACGAACTCACCGGCGAGATAGCCCCGGAAGAAAGGAAGATCGGGACGGATATCAAAAGCACCGGCGATATCCGTGAGCTGGGCCGCAGGCTGTCAAAAGTGAAGGCGGGGCTGAACCAATATACCGAAGCCCTCCACTCCCAGGAGAACAAGCTGATAACCGCTTTGAGTTCCGATTATTGGAGCGTGTATTACCTGGACCTGGACAGGGACGAAGCCATCTGCTACCAGGAATCCGGCGACGAAAACGATTACAGATACGGCCAGAAGCTGCGCTTCAGCAGCAGCATCAAAAAATACGCCGAGGAAAAGGTGCTGCCGGAATACAGGGAGTCCTTTCTTGCCTTCGTGCAGCCGGATTCCATACGGGAGCGGCTGCTCCGGGAGCGGGTGATATCGTACAACTATCAGGTGTGGAAGGACGGAAAAAGCATTTACGTCATGATACGCATCGCGGGAGTGCGCCATCCGGAGGACAGGGAAGACGGAGTGGTGCACGCCGTTGGGGTCAGCTTTTCCAACGTTGACGGAGAGACCAAAGCCGCCCTGGAAAAGAACCGCATGCTCAGCGAGGTCCTTGCCGCCGCCGAGGAGGCAAGCAAAGCCAAAACAGCCTTTCTTTCCAATATGAGCCATGAGATCAGGACACCCATGAACGCCATCATCGGCCTCACCAATATCGCCCTGAACGACAGCGGCCTTACTCCCGGGACAAAGGAGTATCTGGAAAAGATAGGAGCCTCAAGCCGGCATCTTTTGGGCATCATCAACGATATCCTGGATATGAGCCGTATCGAATCGGGCCGCCTTACTGTGAAGAACGAAGAATTCTGTTTGTCGGAGACCCTGGAGCAGGTGAATACTATCATCGGCGGCCAGTGCCGGGACAAGGGACTCCGATACGAATTCCGCGCAGACGGGCAGACAGACGGGTATTATATCGGCGACGATATGAAGCTGCGGCAGGTGCTGATAAACATACTGGGCAACGCAGTGAAATTTACTCCCAAGGGCGGTTCGGTGACCTTTACCGTCGAGGATGCCGCCCGGCTGGACAACAAGGCCACTCTGCGCTTTACCGTTTCGGATACCGGGATAGGGGTGAGCAAAGAATATCTGCCGAAGATCTTTGAACCTTTTTCACAGGAGGATTCGGCAAAGACCGGCAAATACGGCAGCACGGGCCTGGGGATGTCTATCACCAAAAGCATAGTGGAACTGATGAACGGCGATATATCCGTTGAAAGCGAAAAGGGCAGAGGGACCACCTTTACCGTGACTGTCACTCTGACCGTGGCCGGCCGCAGCGCCGGCGGCGAAACCGGTATCAGCTTCAGTGAGATGAACGCGCTGGTGATCGACGACGACAGAATAGCCTGCGAACATGCGGAGGTGGAACTGAGGCAGGCCGGGATAAGCTGCGAGACTGCTCTGTCGGGAAAACAGGGGGTAGAGCTGGTACAGATGCGCCATGCCCGCCGCCGGGACTACGACCTGATCCTTGTGGATTGGAAAATGCCGGAAACGGATGGGATAGAGACTGTAAAACAGCTGCGCGGCATCATCGGCAGCGACACTCCGATAATCATGCTGACTTCCCACAACCGGGACGACATAGAGGCCGAAGCCGAAGCCGCGGGAGCGGACAGCTTTGTCTCGAAACCCCTTTTTGCCGCAACGCTTACGGAAGAGTTACGGGCCATTTTCAGAAAAAAACGGAGAGCGTCCCGAAAAAGAACGGCGGACCTGAGAGGCCGCCGCATCCTGCTGGCGGAAGACGTGGCCATCAACGCCGAGATAATGAAAAAGGTGCTTTCTATGAAAGATATACAGGTGGAGCATGCCGAAAACGGCAGGCTTGCCGTGGAGATGTTCGCCGGGCATGAGCCGGGCCGTTACGACGCCATCCTTATGGATATGCGTATGCCGGAAATGGACGGCCTGACGGCTGCGGCAAAAATACGGGCTATGGACAGAGAAGACGCAAAAACCGTTCCCATAATCGCCATGACTGCCAACGCTTTTGACGAAGACGTGCAGCGCAGTATGCAGGCCGGCCTGAACGCGCACCTCAGCAAGCCGGTGGAGCCTGCGCTTTTGTTCCGGACGCTGGAGAGCCTGATAAAGGACTGAGCCGGCCGTCTGCCGCCGCTTCCGCGGCGGCGGGCCCGCCGGGCGTTGCAGACATTAACTCCCCCGGGGCCGGAGAACGCGCCGCCGTTTCCGGAATGATTGACTTTTCTGCCGCCGTATGGTATAATAAACAAAACGGGAAGCGGCCCGGAAAAACCTTTTACGCGCCGCAGAGTCCCGGTTAAATACAACGAAAAAGGAGCCTCTCTATGACAGTATCCGAAGCAAACAAAATAATCAGACGCTACTACAACAACACAAACCCCACCGAAGACGACGATTTTATCTACACGGAAGCGCTGAAATTCCTTATGGACGAGACCGGCGATCCGGACGTCATCAATGAGCTCGGAGCCTTCTACTATGGCAAACGCATGTTCGATCTTGCCCTCAGGTATTATGAACTGGCGGCGGAAAAGGGCAATCTTTACGCCACCTCCAACCTGGGGTATATCTGGTATTACGGCCGCACCGGGGAAAAGGATTACCAAAAGGCCTTTTATTATTTTGACAAGGCCAGCCGTATGGGCGATCTGATAGCGGCTTACAAGGTGGCCGATATGTATAAAAACGGCTACTTTGTGGAAAAGGATTATCAGAAATACAAGGCTGCCATAGAAGAGCTTTATCCCAAGGTGAAAAACCCCCGCCGCCTGAACGACCCGCTGCCGGAGGTCTTCAGCCGCCTTGCCCGTATCCGTTCGAAAGAAGGGGACGCGGAGGAGGCCCTGAGGCTTTACGACAGGGCCCGGGATTTTCTTGCCCGCAGGATACAAAACAACCCCTTCTTCGGCGACCTGAACGTTATGAAATGGATGACGGAGGATATTTACCGGCTGCGCCCCTTCGACCCGGAAAACGTCATGCTTTACGATCTGTATCACGTTCTCAAGTCCCCCGCAAAGGCGGCCTTCGGCTTTGACGGAGAGACCTTCGAGGCGGAAGCCCTTGAGGAAAACGGAGAGCCTGCCATAAGGTTCGGAGACGGGTGGTTCCGGGATACGGACGATTTTTTCCGGAAGGCGGAGATAGACGGCGAGCTTCTCACTTATCTATACGACGAGCTTTACGATTTCAGGGTGACCGAAAAATGAACATCGTGCCAAGCAAAGATCCCCGGTACGCCGAATACGAAAAGCTGATCCTCAAACGGGACGCCCTGAATAAGGAGGCCGCCCAGATACGCATATTGTATCTGCAGCTTTTCGGCGCCCTTATAGCGGATAACTACAGGGAAAAGCTGGAATGAATAAAATGCAAAAAGATCATCTCCTGCTATCAGAACGCCCTGAACCACGGAGGAGAGGTGGACAGGGCGGCCATGGAGGAGTATCTGGACAGAGAGCTGGCCGTTTACCGGGAATACCTCACAAGGCTCCTTGAAGAAAACGAAGCGGCGGAAAACGCCGGCACGAGCACGGAGGAGGAGGCGAAGAAGGCCGCAAAGATCTACCGGCGCCTGGCAAAGCTCATCCACCCGGATATATGCCCCGCCGCCCGCGCCTCCGCCGTCCTTGCGGAGCTCTGGCTGCGGATAACGGAGGCCTACCGCTGCAACGACGCCAAAGCGCTGGAGGAGCTGGAGTTTTTGGTGAAAAGGGCTCTTGAAGCCGAAGGGGAAGGCGTCTTTGAGAAAGATATCCCGGATATAGAAGACAGGATACGGGAGCTGAAGGAAGAAACGGAAGAAATAGTTTCCACGGAGCCCTACGTTTTCAAATATATCACGGAAGACCCGGAGGCGGCCCAGGCAAAAAAAGCGGAGCTGAGAAGCGAACTGAGGCAGTATCAAAAATACCGCAAAGAGCTTCTGGAGATCATAAGGCAGATGGAAAACGGAGGAGGCGTCAGGATAAATGGATGACAAGCTTGTCCCGCAGAAGACCGGCGCCCTGGTGGACGTCATAGAAGAAAAAGGGCTGGGGGAACTGCTGAAGCCCCTTATAAACGAGATACATCTTTTTGACACCCACGTGGCCGGCACCACCCACCTGAAAGACCCTTCCGTCCTGAAGGAGATAAAAACGGACGATACCCTTATCCTTCAGCGCGAAGACAACAAGTTTGACAAAAACGCCATTCTGCTGTTTACCGAAAGCAAAAAAAAGCTGGGCTACGTTCCCGAAAAGGACAACCTCGTTTTTGCCCGGCTCATGGACGCCGGAAAGCTGCTTTCCGCCAAGATCAAAAGCATAGAGCAGCAGGGCTCCTTTACAAAAATAACCATCGCGATATATCTTGTAGATTTCTGATACCCGCAGCGTCCCGCAGGCAGCCGAAAAAAAAACTCTTTTGCCCGGGCATGCAAAAGAGACGTTTTCAAAATGGGAGCGGGGACAGGATTTGAACCTGTGACCTCCGGGTTATGAGCCCGACGAGCTACCAGCTGCTCCACCCCGCGTCAACAATTATATTATACCACCAAAAAGACCTTTTGTAAAGCCCCCCCGGCCCCGGCCTCAAAAAACCGGGCCGGCCGTTTGACAAAAAAAGACCCCTTAATGTAAAATTTATATGAACGAATCACGTTTTTGGAGAAACCCATGGAATTTGAGCCTCTGTATTACGCCGACAAGCTGCATCTCATCAACCCATCCGGCTGTATAGGCGTGGTGTGCCTGTGGACAAAACAGGAACACGCTATAAAAAAGCTGGCCGAGGCGGGTATCGATCTGGGGCCCTCGTCGAAGGTGGCCCTTATAGGCAATCTGTACGGCAACGGCATTTCGGAGCTGGCGGCAAACCTTATGTACAACCCGCAGATACAGGGGCTCCTCATATGCGGTTCCAACATGTCCGGCTCCGCGGAGGACCTGATAGCCCTGTATGAAAAAGGCGTTTGCGAGACCGAGCAGCTGGGCGCCAGGGTCAGGGTGGTGGCCGGCAGGGACCGGGTGGTGAACAACGCCCTGGATATGTCCCTTGCAGCGCAAAAGCCCGTCCTCTGCTGGGCAGGAGACTTCTCTTCTCCCGGCACCCTGAAAAAAGCCGCGGAATTCGTAAGCGGCTTTGTTCCCTCTCCCGTGACTTCGGAGCGTATAGCCGTCACCATGGAAAAGCCCGCCGTGACCGTGTTTCCCACCGAGCCCCGCAGCCTGGTGATAACCCGGGACGACCCTCTCGGCGCCTGGCGGGAGCTGGTGTTCTGCCTCAACAGGTTCGGGGTCCCCGTGATGCTCAGAAAAGGGGAAAGGCGGGAGCTGCAGAACGTGAAAGTGGTCATCCGGGATTTTGAGATAAATAAGGAAGAGCTGGCGAAATTCGGCTTCAGGCTCTCCGAGCTGGAAGACTACCGCCAAAAGCTCCTCTCCGGATATCTGCCTCCCGATCAGGAATACACCTACGGCAACCGTATCAGGGAATACTACGGCTTTGACTTTTTGGAGAACACCGTAGCCAAACTGTCGGCCTACGAGAACGACCGGGACTGCTATCTGTCCCTGTGGGACCCGGTAAGGGACACCTACGGCAAGGACGCTCCCTGCATGGTAGCCCTGTTTTTCCGGGTCTTTCAGGGCGAGCTGACCCTCACGGCGGTCTTCCGCACCCACAACGGCATGGACGCCTGGCTGAAAAACGCCTGGGGCATCCGGGGCCTGCAGGAATACGTCGGCGCCCGCCTGGGGATGAAATGCGGCCCGCTCACGGTCATCAGCCATTCCATCAGTATCGACACCACCAGAAACGATTTTGCCCAAAGGGTCGCCGGCAGCAAGCAGTTCGCCCTGAATACCGACTACAACGGCCAGGTGGCCATAGGCATTGAGGACGGGGAGATCGTGGTCACCCATATGCGCCCCGACGGGACTCCCATCAACGTGTACAGGGGGACCCTGACGGAAAGGCTCCAGCATGAGCTGTACCGGGACAACGTTTTGTCGGATATCAACCACGCCATATATATAGGCAGAGAGCTGGAAAAAGCCAAGCAGGTCCTGGATGACCGCATCTGCGGCGCGGAGCGGCCGGAAGGGCAGGCTCCCCGGCGGACGGGCCGGCTCTCCACCGGCTGCCCCACCGAGCCCCGCAGCCTGGTGATCACCCGGGACGACCCTCTCGGCGCCTGGAAGGAGCTGGTGTTCTGCCTCAACAGGTTCGGGGTCCCCGTGACCCTCAGAAGGGGCGACAGGCTGGAGCTGCAGAACGTGAAGGTGGTCATCCGGGATTTTGAGATCAGCGGGGAAAGGCTCGAAAAATACGGCTTCAGCCTGGCCGAACTGGAAGACTACCGCCGGGAGCTCTTCCGGGAGGAACTTCCGGAGGGAGCCGAATACACCTGCGGCAACCGCATAAGGGAATACTACGGCTTCGATTTTCTGCAGTGCGTCATAGACAAGCTGTCCGTGTATTCCAACGACCGTGACTGCTATCTTTCGCTGTGGGATCCCAAAAGGGACACCTTCGGCAAGGACGTTCCCAGCCTGGTGAGCCTGTTCTTCAGAGTTTTTCAGGGACAGCTGACCCTGACGGCCACGTACCGCACCCACAACGTGACGGACGCCTGGCTGAAAAACGTGTACGGCCTCAGGGGCCTGCAGGAATACGTGGCGAAAAGGCTGGAGCTTGAATGCGGCCCCATGACCGTGATCAGCATGTCCATCAGCATCAACGCAGCCAGGAGCGATTTTGCCCGGAAGGTGGCCGGGGAAAAGGGCTTTGCCCTGAATATGGACTACAACGGGCAGGTGCTCATCATGCCCGTGGACGGGGAGATAGTGGTCACCCACACCCGTCCGGACGGGACTCCCGTCAAGACGTACAAAGGGGCGGATACCGAGACCCTCCAGCACGAGCTTGCCCGGGACAACGTCCTGTCGGACATCAATCACGCCATATATATAGGCAGAGAGCTGGAAAGGGCCAAAAGGGCCATGGAAAACGGGACGGAATTCGTCCAGGCATAAAGCGGGCAGCCGGCAGAGGCCGGCTGCTTTTTTTTCGCGGGTCAGCCTTCTATGGCCACGGCCCTCACCGGGGAACTGTCGCAGGGGAGGCTCAGGGGAAAGGCCGCAAACACGAATTCTTTTCCCGCAAGCTCCGGCGGGATGATCAGCCCCTCCACGATAGGGACGCCGGCGGAAAGCAGCCTTTTGTGTATGTGGAAACCCGGGTCGGTATCCACCGAAGGTATATCCGTTGCGCAAAGCGAGAAGCCGTGCCCCAGGATATAATCGCACAATTCGTCGGAGAACCCCGGAAAATCCAAAAGAAAGCTTTTGCCGTCCCGGGTGCTCCTTTTCCAGAAGGATGCGACCACCAGTATCCTGCAGCCCGGGGGCGGGGGCGGGGGCGCGGGCAGCTTGCCGTCTTTTGTTCCGGGGGCGGCGCACCACGCTTTTCCGTAAAAGGCGTCAAGGGGAAAGGCGTCTATGTTTCTGCCGCCTTCCAGCATGTGGGCGGGGGCGTCTATGTGGGTGCCGATATGGCTGCCCGCCCTGAGGGAAGTGGTTTGCGGCATCGTCCGGGTGGGGGTCATGGTAAGCCCTTCGTCCCCGGGATAAACCAGGATGTCCGGCGTGAGGCGCTGGGAGAGATCTGTTATTTTCATACGCTTTGTTTTTCCTTTTTGTTTTCGATACTATTATAGCACATATACGCCAGGAATAGAACGTATCCGCGCCGCCGGCGGAAAAAGCCTTTCGTTCCGTATTTTTTTGCCGAAAAAAAACGGCCTGTCCTGTTGAAAATGCTTGCTTCGGATGGTATAATAATATTGTGTATATTTGAAGGGTTTCGGGAATATGCATTAATAGATTTTGAACCGCCGGGTTCAATGAGGAGTTGTAGGTTAATGCCTGTAGTAGAAAACGATATTAACATGGAAGACGTAATGGCTACTCTTCCGACAGAAGACAAGCAGTTGAGAAAGGGCGAGCTGGTAGAAGGCGAAGTTGTCCAGGTGAACAAGGACGAGATCCTGATAAACCTCACAAATTACAGCCTGAAGTCCGAAGCAAGGATGCCCCTGGATCAGTTTACATCGGAGTCCGTTTCCTCTTTTGAGGATCTGCCCGAAGAAGACAGACCCAAGGTGGGCGACATCATCAAGGCCAGAGTGATAGTTCCTTCCGGCAAAGACGGTATGATCCTTTCCAAGAAAAGCGCGGATTACGATCTCCGCTGGGACGAGATCAAAGAGATCTATGAAGAAGGCCGTGTGGTAAAGGCCGTTGCCAAAGAGGCTGTGAAAGGCGGCCTGGTGGTGGATTTCCTCGGCTACAGCGCTTTCTGTCCCGCTTCCCAGGTGGCCGGCAAATACGAAAACTTTGCCAAGCATGCCGGGGAAGACATGGAATTCAAGATCATCGAGATCGACAAGTCGAAACGCCGCATCATCCTTTCCAACATAAAGGTCGTCAACGAGCGCAAACAGGCGGCGAAAAGAGCCTTCTGGGACAATATACAGGTGGGCGAAGAGCGCGAAGGCATCGTGAAGAGCGTGCTCCCCTACGGCGTGTTTGTGGATATCGGCGGTTTCGAGGGGATGCTCCATATCAGCGAGATGAGCTGGAACCGTATTTCCGAGCCTTCCAAAATGTTCAAGGCGGGCGATTCCGTAAGAGTCGTTATCCTCAGCTTCGACGAAGCCAAACAGAGAGTTTCCCTCGGCCACAAGCAGCTGCTTCCCGATCCCTGGCGCTACGTCAAGGAGAATATCGTTGAGGGCACCGAATTTACCGGTAAGATCACCCGCATCGTGGCGAAAGCGGCCTTTATGGATATGGGCAACGGTTTCGAAGGGCTCATACCTATCTCCGAGATGGCCAACGAGCGGATAGACACTCCCGACAAGGTGCTCAAAGAGGGCGAGGAAAAAACCGTTCTGGTAAAGCAGGTCATCGATAAAGACAGAAAGGTGATCCTTTCCATCAAGGCTCTTCTTCCCGCTCCCGAAAGAAGATCCAAAAACCATGGCTTCACGAGCGAGCAGTCTTACGATAAGGACTTTGCCCCTGCAGGCCATGAAGAAGGCGGCGCCTCCACCAGTATAGGCGACCTTTACGGGGATCTGTTCAAAAATACGGAAGACAAAGAAGACAACGAATAGATAACAGGTATTTAAACAGAGTGCTGTGTATTCACGGCACTCTTTTGTTAAATTACGACAAGGATATACGCTGATGAAAGGCATTTATACGGACGCAGCCATTACCCGGAAAAGGCTCTATCCCGCAGGGGACGTGCGCAATTACGCCCATCTGGTGAGAAAAGAGAAATGGCTGGAAAAGGAGTTCCGCACCGGCTACTACGTGGACCGGGTCCAGTTTACCGAGGGCGAGATATGGACCGACGCCATACAGGCGGCTCTCGACGAGAACGAGCGCGTTTACGTGCCCTGGTTTGCCAACAGGCTATATATAGACAAGACCCTTTATATCGGGTCCGGCACCACTCTCGAGGTGTGCGAGGGCACGGTGATCTCCCTTAAGCCCGACAGCAACTGCTGTATGCTTACCAACAAAAACTTCAGGGTGAGCCGGGGCGTCTTTGAATTTGACTCTCCCGACACCGATATCTGTATAACCGGCGGGACCTGGTCCCTCACCAACAACGGCAGCTACGGCGGCAACGGCAACGTTTCCGGCAACGTCCGGGACAGCGCCGGGACGGAGCACAAGGCCTTTTCGGTGATGAGCTTTACCAACGTAAAGGGGCTCCGGCTGAACAATATCACCTTTTTTGACATCACCCCCTTTGCCGTTTACGTCAGCGGCATAGAAGACTTTGATATAGAAAACCTGAAGTTCGTCAAGTGCTACCGGGACGGCGTCCACGTCTGCGGCCCCGCCTCCCGGGGCAGGATACGCAACCTGACCGGGGTCACCGGCGACGACTTCGTGGCCCTCAACGCCTACGACGACTTCGGCTGCGCCCTGAGCCTTGGGAAGATAGACCACGTGCTGGTGGAAAACATAACCTCGCCTCCGGGATGGATGTGGAGCGAGAACCGGCTTCTGGCAGGGAAATTCATAGGCGATGACGGCAAAGAGATAGACTGCAGCGTGGAAGACTGCACCTTCCGCAACTGCCGGGGCTTCCATACCTACAAGGGGTATCTCCAGGCCAACCTGGTGCCGCCTCCCATAGAAAGGCCCGACAGGTCCGGGCATATGGACAACCTGACCTTCGAGAACATATTCGTGGACTATATAAAGCCCGAGGACTATTATACCGTCAAGCGTTCGGCCTTTGAAATGGGCACCAGCTGCAGCAACTTCACCTTCAGGAACATATACTTCAGCTTCCCTTTGGGAGACCCGGAATACGGCGACTGGAGCTGCGTGACCTTCGGCCCCTCCTTCGCGGCTTTTCTGGATTCCCGGGGCTTTATGCCCACCAAGGGGGTCAGATTCGAGAACGTGTTCCACAAGGTGGGGGGACGATACGTGGAAGCAGACCCTTCCCTTTGCGCCAGGACCGTGACCGCCGAAGAGGACGGCAGGGAGATAGGCCGGGGCACCGCAGAAGAAATCTATTATAACGAGGAATAATATCATGAAAAAATTCAGAGTCGGACTGGTGGGCGTGGGCTCCATCTGCAACGGAGCGCATATCCCCGCCCTTAAGGCCATTCCCGAGATCGAGATCGCAGCCATCTGCGACATCGACCCCAAGGCCCTTGAAAACACGAAAAAGAATCTGGGCAACGAAAACGTGCCCGCTTTTCTCAGCCACAAGGAGATGCTGGAAAAGAGGCTCGATCTTGACGCGGTGCATATCTGCACCCCCAACTACGCCCATTCTCCCATAGCCTGTGATTTTCTGGCGGCGGATATCCACGTGTTCACCGAAAAGCCCATCTCCATGACCAGGGCGGAAGCCGCCAAAATGCTGGAAGCCGAGAAAAAGAGCAAAGCCGTTTTGTCCGTGGGCCACTGCTGGCGCTACAACAACGAGATGGCGGCCCTCAAGAAATTCGTGGACGCCGGGCGCCTGGGCGAGATATACTACGCCAAAGCCATCAGCAACCGCAGAAGAGGCATCCCCGGCTGGGGCGTTTTCTGCGACCTGGAAAAGCAGGGGGGCGGCTGTATGATAGACTGCGGCTGCCACGCTCTGGACACGGCCCTCTGGCTGGTGGGCAACCCCAGGCCCGTTTCGGTAAGCGGCTGCAGCTACGGCAAGCTGGGGCGGAACAAGGAGATAGCCGACATGGGCGGCGGCTGGTCCTGGGACAGGGATAACTTTAATATAGAAGATTTCTGCACCGGCTTTGTGAAATTTGAGAACGGCCTCACCATGTATATAGAGACCAGCTTTGCGGCCCATATAGAAAACGATTATTTCGGCGTGCAGCTCATAGGGGACAAGGGCGGGGCCACCACCGCGCCTCTCAAGATATTCACCGACGAAAACAAGGTGATGCTGGATATCACTCCCCACTATCTGCAGCCGGCGTCGCCCCACGCAGACGAGATAATAGATTTTTACACGGCCCTTTCCGACGGAAGCGAGATCCCCATAAAGGCCTGGCAGGCGTATGACGTTATAAGCATAATAGACGCCATCTACGAGTCTGCCCGCACCGGCGAGACTGTGAAGCTGTAAAAAAACGGGGAACGCCCCGGAAAAGAGGCCTGTCCGGAAAACCGGGCAGGCCTTGGTTTTTGTGCGTTTTGTTTCCTTTCCGCCGTTCCGTACCGCCGCCGGACGCCGTGGCTTGATCCCCGTCGCGTCATCCCGTCGCCTTCGTAATACGACC
>JAGDAG010000063.1 GCA_017959625.1 Abditibacteriota bacterium
GAGCGTAGGCTGCTCGCGTTACGGGAGAGCCGTCGGCTATGCCCGCGTATTTGCCGGTGATATCGCAGCCGAGGCAATCGAAACCCGAGGCGCAAAGCCGGTTCGTCAGGTCATGCCCCAGCTGGCCGTTTACTCCCGTTATCAAAACTTTCATAGATCAAACACCATCCGGCTGTCGGCAAAGAAAGGGTTTGTTTTGTCTTTGTCGCTGAGTATGATGCCCTCGGTAAATGGCCACTCGACTGCTATATCCGGGTCGTCCCATCTGATGCCGCCCTCATCCTCGGGATGATAAAAGTCATCGCATTTATAAGCAACCTCCGCATAATCGGACACTACCCGAAAACCGTGGGCAAACCCCCGGGGCACCATGAACTGCCTGTGATTGTCCTCCGACAGCAGCGCGCCTGTCCATTTTCCGCAGGTGGGGCTGTTTTTTCTCAGATCCACCGCCACGTCTAATACCTCGCCCTTCAGCACCCGAACAAGCTTGGCCTGGGGATGGGTCTTCTGAAAATGAAGCCCCCTCAGCACTCCCCGCCTGCTTGAAGACTGATTGTCCTGAACAAATCTGTAACGGAGCCCCGCAGCGTCAAAATCGCTCTCCTTGTAGGTCTCCATAAAGTAACCCCGCCGGTCGCCGAAGACCCTGGGCTCTATGATGACCACGTCCTTGATATCCGTTTCGATAAAGACAAAATTGCCGAACTGTTTCATGGTCAGTATTTCACGTCTCCTTTTGCGGCCCTTGCAAGATGGGCGCCGTAGGGCGATTTTCCGTATCTTTCCGCCGCCGCGAGAAGCGTATCCGCATCTATCCAGCCGTTTTTGAAGGCTATTTCCTCCGGCGCGGATATGGCTACGCTTTGCTGGTTCTCCACCATTTCCACAAAGGCGGCCGCCTTGGCAAGGCTTTCAAAGGTCCCGGTGTCCAGCCAGGCAAAGCCTCTGCCCAGCAGACGGACTCCCAGGCGGTTTTCCCGGAGATACATTTCGTTCAGGGAGGTGATCTCCAATTCTCCCCTTGCGGAACGCCTGATGGTTTTCGCCTTGGCGCTTACCCCCGCAGGATAAAAATATATTCCCGTCACCGCATAGCTCGACTTGGGCTTTACGGGCTTTTCTTCTATGGAAACGGCGTTCCAGTTTTTGTCGAATTCCACTACTCCGAACCTTTCGGGATCCCTGACGTAATATCCGAACACCGTTGCGAGCCCGTTCTCCTCCGCCTGCCTGCCGGCATCCCGGAGTATGCTCCCCAGACCGTTGCCGTAAAATATATTGTCTCCCAGGATCATAGCACAGGGGCCGCCGCCTATACAGTCTTCACCTATGATAAAAGCCTGGGCCAGGCCGTCGGGCGAGGGCTGGACCTTGTATGAAAGATCGATGCCAAAAGCCGAGCCGTCTCCCAGAAGCCTTTCAAAATTCGGCAGGTCGGCAGGCGTGGATATTATAAGGATATCCCTTATCCCCGCCAGCATCAGTGTGGACAGCGGGTAATAGATCATGGGCTTGTCATACACCGGCAGCAGCTGCTTGCTGGTGACAAGCGTCAGGGGATACAGGCGCGTTCCGGCTCCGCCGGCAAGAATGATTCCTTTCATTTACTGCCTCGTTTTATGTAACTTTATCAGGTACGTATAGCATAAAAAAGACAAAAGCAGTTTTTTGGGATCGGGCCCGAGGCAAAAGCTTTTCAGATAGTTTGTCCCCGCCTCAATGGGAGCGAGATGCCTTTGGGCATCCGCCAGGCTTTTGTAATAATGCTCCGCCATTTCCTTTGACGCTATGTCTTTTTCGTGTTTTTTTATGACTTTGACTCTGTGGTCGCCCCTGACAACCGTATTGGTTATGCTGTTTTCCTGCAGATACACGTCCACCAGCACTTCGTCCAGCTGGCCTATTTTCAAGCCTGCCGCCACAGCCTGAAGCGCAAAATCCCAGTCCTGAAACTTTTTGACGTCCGGATCGAAGCGTATCTTCTCAAGACAGTATTTATAAAAGACCATGGTCTGGGTGGATATCCAGTTGCCTTCCATAAGGCGGCTCCATAAGTTCTTTTGGTATTCCGGGTATGGCTGCCGGAGACCGACGTCCCTGCTCTCTCCGGTCTTTTCGTTGTTCCATCTCATCCCGCAGTAAACAAAATCGTACCCGCCTTCACGCAAAAACTTTATCTGGCGATCCAGCTTTTCGGGGCGCCAATAGTCGTCGCTGTCCTGAAAGGCGATTATATCTCCCAGGGCCATATCCGCGCCGGTGTGTCTTGCAACGCAGGCGCCGCTGTTTTTTTAAAGCCGCAAGCATTTGATCTTCTCGCTTTTCATGGCCCTGACAGCCTCATAGGTCCCGTCCTGCGAGCAGTCGTCCACCACGATTATTTCCAGGTTGCCGTAGGTCTGGGCCAGGACGCTGTCTATACACCGTTTAATGGTGCCGGCCCTGTTATAAGCAGGGATCACTACCGAAACAAGGCTGCTGTTATCCATTTTTTCTGTTTTCCTTGTTGTTTTTGGGCGATTTGCCGAAGAACATTTCTCCCGAGGTATCGGCATCGGGATAGCGGTCAAAATCAAAAAGATACTCCGTGAGGGCGTCTTCTATTTTTTTCACGTCCTCCGCAAAGCGGGGGAATCTTTTGAACACCTGGGTGTTGGGCATTGAAACGGCGGGGTCGAATATCTTCTTCGGGTTCGGGTTTTCGCCCAGCCCCAGAAAATCACGTATGGTTTTTGTGGCGCTGCCGTAATCGTAAACCAGGCTTTCGAACTGCACCCGCAGGATCCTCGGATCCGGGTCTTTGTAGGGCTGTCCGTCCCTCAGGGCTTTGTAGAAGGCGATAAAATCTTCAACGTTGTCCAGAGGGGCAAAATGGTTCCTGCCCAAAAATTTGGTGCTCAGAAAAACGTAGTTGTCCCGGGGGTCCCTGTCCACCACTATCGC
>JAGDAG010000064.1 GCA_017959625.1 Abditibacteriota bacterium
CCGTGGGACTCAGCGCCGTTCATACTGCGAAGTCGCTGGGATGACGGCAGAGGAGGCCATGCCCGCCATACGCAGTCATCCCAGGACGGCGCGGGTTGCGGCTTTGGCCCTCTCTTCCCTTGACCGGGCGGCCGGCCGGTTGGTATAATAGACTTGTAGGGAGCTTGCTTTGGCAGGCTGAGATGAAGCCGCGCTTCGACCTGTGACCTGATCCGGATAATGCAGGCGTAGGTAAAAAAGAATTCGCGCGTCCCCCGGGACGCTTTTTTTGTGAGGATAAACATGTATACTGCTTTGACTGTCGCGGGAAGCGATTCCATAGGGGGAGCCGGGATCCAGGCCGACATCAAGACCATGACCATGAACGGCGTTTACGCCATGAGCTGTATCACCGCCCTTACTGCCCAGAACACCCTGGGAGTCACGGCCATTCACGACGTGGACGCCGGTTTTCTGGAAAAACAGATAGACGCGGTGTTTGAAGACGTCTTTCCCGACAGCGTAAAAATAGGCATGGTGTCCGCCGCGCCCCTTATAGAGTGTATCGCTGCCGCCGTAAATAAATATAAGCCGTCTTCCGTGGTCATCGACCCGGTCATGGTCTCCGCCAGCGGTTCCGTCCTTATTTCCCAAGGCGCCATGGCTTCTCTCACGGAGCTGCTGCTCCCCCTGGGGACGGTCCTTACCCCCAATATATACGAAGCGGCCATTCTTGCAGGTTTTGACGTAAAAGATCCCGGCGGCATGGAAAAAGCGGCGGAAGCCATATATAAAAAGTTCGGCAACGCCTGTCTGGTGAAGGGGGGCCACGGAGTGAATGACGCCAACGATTTTCTGTTTTCGTCCGGCGGCGGCCGCTGGTTTGAGGCAGAATACGCAGACAACCCCAATACCCACGGCACGGGCTGCACTCTTTCTTCCGCTATATGCGCCAATCTCGCCAAGGGCTTCGGCCTTGAAGAAAGCATAGCAAGGGCCAAACTTTACGTGTCCGGGGCTCTGGCCGCCGGGCTCGACCTGGGCAGGGGAAAGGGCCCTCTTCCCCACAATTTCGATCTTTCCGGACGCTTCACGGAGCATAAATGAAAGGCCGTAAAAAGATACGGGCAGATCTGCGCGCAGACCTGCCCGTTTTTTTTCGGCCTTTAAGCCATGGTTTTCAGCATTTGTTCCGTCACCCTGTATTTTACGGGATCTCCCTTTATGAAGCTTTGGTACTCCTTCACCATATATTCCGCCATTCTTTCCACCTCTTTTCCGGAGCTTCCGGCGATGTGGGGGCTCAAAATGCAGTTTTCCAGGGCGAAAAACGGGCTGTCCTTAAGGGGCGGTTCGGGGTCCGTCACGTCCAGCAGGGCCGTGATATCCTTCCTTTCCGTAAGGATACGTACGAGGTCGGCTTCCACCACCTGGGCGCCTCTTCCCGTGTTTATGAAGGTGGAGGAGGGGGGCATGCGGCGGAACAGATCGTAATCCAGCATCCCCCTGGTCTCGCTGTTGTTGGCCAGATGGTTGGAGACTACGATGCATTCCGAGAAAAGCTCCCTAAGAGAGCATTTTCTCACGTTCATCTCCGCGGCCTTCCCGTCCGGAAGGAAAGGATCGAACACAAGGACTTCAAGACGGTAGCTTTTCAGCCTTTCGATGACAAGGCTCCCCACCATCCCCGCGCCGATTATCCCTATCTTCTGCCCGAAGCAGCCGGGATAGCCGGCAAACAGGCTCCTGCCCGTTGAAAAATCTCCCCGGGAAGCATAGCGGCTCGACGCCCAGAAGCCTTTGCAGGACAGGACTATCTGGGCGGCGGTGAATTCCGCTACCGGAACGGCGTTGGCCGCCCAGGCGCTGAAAACGGCGGCGCCGCAGCGTATGAACGGACGCGCGAAGCCCTGCACCGAGCCGGCGGCATAAAAGACCGCCCTGAGGGAAGGGAACACCGCCTTTATCTCTTCTTCGGTATAGGCCGGCATGCCCCAGGTGGAAAAAATAAATTCGGTTCCGGCAAAGGCTTCGGGAGAGTCCAGGGTGTCCTGCCTGGTGCGGACAGAGGGGTCGAGGCCGGCTTCCGCCGCCAGCTGCTCCCGCAGCGCCTTGGGATATACGCTTTCGATGGTTTTGGGATTGTTGTTGAGAAATATCGCTTTCATTTTTTATCAATAAACGTTTTTGTTTTTCTGGTAAGACCGCCACACGTTTTCAAAAAAGGCGTCTTCTTTCGGAATGGGCCTTACCGGCCGCCAGGCGGTTTTGAAAGAGCCGCCTTCCTTTCTTATCTGCTGCACTTTGTCTCCGGAATACTTTGTCTCGGGAGTGAAACGGAACAATTCGTCCAGGCCTTCCCTCAAAAGCCCGCCTTTGTCGCGGTAAAGGGCGGAGCCTCTGGTGGCGCCGGCCGTTTCGCTGTAATCGATACAGGCCGTCAGCATCGCCGCCTGCACTGTGAGGAGATCCTTCAGCTTGTAGGCCAGATAAAGCTCCGAAACGTCTCCGACGCCGGCGCAGCCCTCCAGCTGCC
>JAGDAG010000065.1 GCA_017959625.1 Abditibacteriota bacterium
AACTTGGAATCCTCCTGGCCGGTGGAGATCATGGTGTGGGTGTGGGGATCGATGCCGGGATTGCAGCGGACCATTACCCTGGCTTTAACGCCGTATTCAAGGGCTATCGCCCCCAACTGTTCGATCTCCCTGAAGGAATCGCATACTATGGCGACGCCTTTCGAGACCCCGTACCGCAGCTCCTCTCCGGTTTTGAAATTTCCGTGAAGGACTATGCGCGAAGGATCGAAGCCTGCCAAAAGAGCCGTATAAAGCTCCCCCCGGGAAGCGGCGTCGAGCCACAGCCCCTCTTCCTTTATCAAAGCGCACATCGCAACGACGGTAAAAGCCTTGCTGGCATAAGCAACGTCCGCCATGGGATAATCGGCCCTGAAGGACGAGAGATAACGGCGGCAGCGGTCCCTTATGACGTCTTCATCCATGACGTATAAAGGGGTCCCGTACTCTTCTGCAAGGGAAACGGTATCGCAGCCGTTTATTTCAAGATGGCCTTTCTTATTGATTGTCTGGTTTTCTAACAGCATTCTGGCAACCTATTCAAAAAGTTATTTACTTATCTTATAATCGGAGGGTATCTCCACGGGATATTTTCCGTTGAGGCAGGCGGCGCAGCAGGTGTTCTCCGCATCGCCTCCCACGGCTCTGAACAGGCCTTCCAGGGACAGATAACCGAGGCTGTCCGCGCCTATATGCCGCCTGATCTCATCCTCGCTCATCCTTGTAGCGATAAGCTCGTCCCTGTTGCAGGTGTCTATCCCGTAAAAACAGGGGAACAGATACTTGGGGCAGGCGATCCTTACGTGGACCTCTTTGGCGCCGGCGTCTCTGATAAGGTCGATGGTGGGGCCTATAGTCGTTCCCCGGACTATGCTGTCGTCCACCATAACCACCTTCTTTCCCTCAAGGAGCTCCCTCAGAGGTATGAGCTTCATTTTCACCGCGTTTTCACGCATGGCCTGATTGGGCCGTATGAACGTCCTGTGGATGTAATGGTTTTTCACTATGGCCTGGGCGAAGGGGACGCCGCTGGCTTCCGCAAGCCCTGTTGCAGCCTGGATCCCGGTATTGGGGATGGGAAACACAAGGTCGCAGCCGTCTATGGGGCATTCCCTGGCAAGCTCCTCGCCCATCCTTTTCCTGGCAAGATGCACGGGGACGCCGTTCAGATTGCTGTCCGGCCTCGCTATATACACGTATTCGAAGATACACAGGGCGTTCCCCTGCTTTTTCTGGCCCTGCACGCTGGATACGCCGTTTTTGTCAAGGGTGACGATCTCGCCGGGCTCAAGCTCCCGCACCACCCTGCCACCTATGGTGCTGAAAGCGCAGGATTCCGATGCAATGGCGAAAGTGCCGTCTTCCAGGCGCCCCAGGGACAGGGGCCTTATGCCTTTCGGATCCTTAAAGCCTATGACCTCGTTTTTTGTGAGCACAACGCAGGCGTAGGCTCCCTTTACCACGCTCATAGCCTGGCTTATGGCTTCCTGGACGGTGGGCTTGTCGGAAAGGGAAATGAGCCGCAGCAGCACCTCGGAATCCGAAGTGGTGTCAAAATCGATGCCTTTTTTGCCCAAAAGCTCCCTGATCTCGGGAGTGTTCACCATATCGCCGTTATGGGCAAGAGCGATCTCTCCGTATCTGGTGTACGCTACCATGGGCTGGATGTTCCGCTTGATGCTTGCTCCGGTGGCGGAATAACGCGTGTGGCATATAGCGGAGTGGCCCGGAAGCTCGGAGAGATTCTTTTCGGTGAATATCTGATTCACCAGCCCCTGCTCTCTGTGCATGAATATCTCATGGCCGTTGGTAGTTGCGATCCCCGCGCTCTCCTGGCCTCTGTGCTGAAGGGCAAAGATACCGAAGAACGCGGTCCTGGATATCTCTTCCGTTCTGTTATTAGCAAATATCCCGAAGATCCCGCACTCTTCGTTGACTTCCTGTGACTTCTGATGCCGAAAAACCATATTTTACCTTCCGATTCAATCAACCATATAAGACGTATGCAACTGAATTTCCCCCATTATAAAATATACCACTTATACGCGAATTATGCAAGCGAAAACACGCCTCCCCGCAGTGAAAAAGGCAAAATGAAAGCCTCTCCCGGGCCCGGAGACAAAGGCTCCGGCGGGCAAGCGCTGCCGTCCCGCCGTGCTTTTGCCGCCCGATTATGCTATAATATACTTGAAATACTTGTTTGGCGGTCATAATGATACTTTCTTTATTTGCTGTCCTCATATGCGGGGCGGTCCTTCTTGCGGGCTTTGCCTGCGGCTGCGCTTTGGAAAAAGCGTTTTCCTTTGACAGCCGGAATAGCGCTGTCAGATTTGTGGTAAACACTTCTCTGGGGCTTTTTGCGGTATCCCTTTTTTATTTCCTTTTTTCCGCTTGCGGCATGCTGAAGGCTCCCGGCATATACGTCATGCTGGCCGCGACCCTTGCAGGGGCCGTATCCGGCGCGAAATTTGCCCTGGATATGCTTTCTTCATCCTTTGTGAAAGCGTCCTCCGGCGGCGGAAAGAAGGACGGAAAAAAGCCCGGCGCAAACAAGCTCCATATGCGTATTTTTGCCGTTATCACGGTCTCCGCTTTTTTATGCTTCGTGAACGCCCTTTGCCCTTCGGTGAGCGATGACTGGGATTCTCTTGCCTACCATCTTGCAGTTCCCGGACTGTTCCTCGAGCACGGCGGTTTTTACTTTATCGACAGCATTTCACATTCCAATTTTCCCATGTTCCAGGAGATGCTGTATCTGCCCGCCGTTTTTCTCGGCGTCCCCGCCGGCGGCAAGCTTTTGAGTTTTGTATTCGCTTTGTTTACGGTAATGACCGTGTGCTTTACCGTATCCCGTTTTTACAGCAGGGACGGCGCTCCCGTCGCTTCTTTGGCCGTCGTCTCCATGCCGATTTTTCTGTGGCTTGCCACCACCGCGTATATAGACGTTGCCACGGGGCTTTACGCCGCTCTTGCGGTATATTTTATGTTCGCCTATTGCGATTCCGGCAACGCAAGGCAGCTGGCCGCAGCCGGGATATGCCTCGGCATCGAAGCGTCCCTCAAGCTCACCGGCCTCCAGTTCATGCTTTTGTTTTCCCTGTGGCTTTGCGCGGACGGCCTGATCGCAAAAAAGAAATTCCCCCTTAAGGAAGCCGGGGCCATGCTGCTTCCCGCCGTCCTTATCTGCGCTCCCTGGTATATAAAAAGCCTGATCTATACCGGAAACCCCGTTTTTCCTTTCTTTTACGGCATCTTCGGGGGAAAAGGCTGGAATGAGGAGCTGGCAAACGTATATGCGTTCAAGCAGTCCCTTTTCGGGATCGGGCACACGCTGCAGGGGTTCGTCCTCACGCCGGTGAGGATGGCCACCAATCCCGAGCTGTTTTACGACCAGCCCGGCCTTTACGTGGGGCCGGTGATACTCCTCATATTTCCCTGCCTGTGCCTGCTTATCCAGGTCCGGGACAGAAAGCTTGCCGGCCTCGGAGGCGTCATCCTTCTCCAGTATATCATCTGGTTCGGCCTGACCCATCAAAGCAGGTATCTTCTGCCCATGTTCGTTTGCTCCGCCGTTTTTATCGCATCCATCCTTTATTCCGTAAAAAACATACCGGCGGTCCGGGGAATACTGATTACGGTGATGGCCGTCTCCGCCTGCCTTGGCATAATGCAGTCGGGAACCATGGCGTTCAGGATGGACCGCTTCAATACTGCGGCGGGAATAATGGAACAGGACGAGTACATAACAAAATATTTCCCGCCCTACAGGGCCGATAAATATGCGAATTCCCTGAAAAGCGGCATAAAGATCGCCCTTCTGGGAGACACCAGAGGCTTTTATCTCAAAAAACCCTACGTATGGGCGGACACTTCCCATAACACGGCCTTCAACAAGGAATACGATACCCCAGAGGAGCTTGCCGAAAACCTCCTCGCTAACGGCTGTACCCACGCCATGGTTTCCTTCGGCACGCCGGGGATAGGAAAAAGAGCCTCGGCCCAGGGCAACAACCTGCGCATATTTGAGGCGGTGGACAAGGGTTATCTGGTGAGGGTGTTCCCGGATTCACCTATGGACACGACAAACGTATATCTTTTTAAGATAGCTTATCCCGCAAAATGAAAAAGAAGATCGTTATCATCATCTGCATCCTTGCGATATGCGCCGCGGCGGCGTATTATTATCACGGCAATTTTCACAAAATGAAAACCGAAAACAAAAAAAGCGCCCTTCTGAGCATAGCCATTGCGGAAGCGCAGAAAGAGGAGCCTGCGTCTTCCGTGCCCGTGGGCGCGGCGCCGGAAGGCGCTCCCCTGCTCTCCGTATCCGACGCTCCGGTTTACCTGCGGGAATACCTGAAGGATTTCAAAAACTGCGCGTACAAGATTTATGACGGCCCGGATATAGTCGTCATCGACAGCGAACCTTCGGACAAAAAAAACTATTCGGTCCTCTATAAAACCGGCCATCTGCGCAGCTCCTCCGTCATAAAGACTTCGGACCTCGGGGGCTGTATCCTTGAGCAGGGAAAGGATATCCTTTGGCTCAAAAACAAAGACGGGCTTTTTTTATGGGGCGCGGACCTTAACGACAGCATGCATTCGGAAACAAAACGCGACAGGGTCTACGACGCCTCGTCCGGAGACGGGACATACGTCCTTTCCCTCATAACCGCAAAGTCCACGGCGATGCACAGAAAAGAATACCTGGCGCTGGATACTCTTGCCGGAAAGACGGAAGACGGAAGGGCCGTCATGCTCCGCAAAAAGCTCAAAGAATACCTCCGTTCCTTCAATACGGGAAAAGAAGACCCCGTCCCGACCGCGGCAAAGAAGGACGGCGGGGCCGTTAAGGCCGTTTACGCCGACGGGCATACCGAGACCATCCGGTAAAAAAGCCTGCTCCCGATGAAAAGAGCAGGCAGAAGACGCAGGGAAAACGTCAGTAAGGCAACCCTGCAAGGATCTGCGAAAACAATTCGGCGCTTCTTTCCGCCCTCTTATCCTCCGACATAGGGATATGGTCGTATATCTTCATGCTTTTTTCCCAATATCTTTTTCTTATGGACTCCCTGTCGGGGCTGTCGGCGGCAAGTTCAAGAAATATGCGGGCGAACCACAGCAGGTCCTGCCTGTATTCTTCCGGCGACGGAAACAATGGAAGGCTGCATCCGGAAACGTCCGCCGCTTCGAGATGCTCTATAATAAGGCCGTAGGCTTCCCTCAGCGCTTCCCTGGACCACCGGTGCCTGGGATAATATCCCCACCCCGTATCCACCACTTCAAAGGCTTCGAACAGCTCCCCCAGTTCCCTGTGCTCTTCGCCGAAAACAGAGGCGCAGAAATCCGCCGAGATCCGGTCCGGGTCCAGATCCGGGTCAGACATAAGCTTTGCCGCGGCGTACTGGGAAAGCAGGTTCAGCTTCGGGGTCATGGTATAGGACATGCCTCCCTTATACGGCGCCGCGGAACGCCACTCCCTGATCTTCTGGGACATACGGGGGAGCCGCCAGTGGGGATACGTGATGAGTTCCCCTTCCGATAACGAATAGTCCCAGGTCACTATATCCCTTTTCCTGGCTATTTCCCTTGCCCACTTTTTGGCCGGGCCGCCGTGAACATAGGTGGCGTCCGAGCTGAAACCGAGATTGATCTCGATCATGGTGTCTTCGGGAAAATCATCCAGCTGGGAGACAAGATAAGACGCCGCCTTTTTTGCGCGGTCCATCCTTCCGTTCCATATAGGGACTTCATAACCGGAAGCAATAAACTCCTTCTCCATTTTTTCCCAGTTGTCCGCATCATCGCTTATGGGGAAGTAATCCGAGCCCCACCCGGAAAACGGAGCGCCCCAGGTCCCCACGCTGACCCGGGAGGAAGGGCTGTTGCGTTTTATCACCCCGGAGATCTCCAGGGCAAGCCGGATAAAGTCTTCATGGGTGCACCCGTGTCTGGCGCAGCCCCCCGGGTCTCCCGGAAATATGCAGAAGATATCCGGCGTCTCAAGGGCCTTCGACCAAAAATCCCACAGCTTCAGGATGAGCTGTTTTTCTTCCGGGACCCTCGGACAGGCAAAAAACCATTTTTGCCCTATAGTGTTGACTATCATCAGGACCTTGACCATAAGGCCCGCTTTATGGGCTTCGCCGATGGCTTTGTTTATCTCCCGGATGAAATCGGTCTGGACCTTTTCCCCCGCCAGCGCCTCCCGGGAAAACATGGTGGGAGGCAGCCAGAACTCAAGGATATTGAATCCGAACGCTTTCAGCATCCGCGAGTAGTTTTTCCAGTCGCCGCCGCTCCAGCGGTTGGGGGCGCCGGGAAAAAGGACGTTTGCGTTCCAGCTGTTCTGGAGATGTTCCGCAAGGTTCACGTAGCAGGACCTGTGGGAAAAGTAAGGTTTCATTTTTGCCTCTTAAAAAAACAGCCGGATATCCTTCGGCTGAAAAATGTCTTTTATTTATACAGATTGTCAGCAAGATACTCTTTCACCCTGTCAAGAGAGACCTTCTCCTGTTCCATGGTGTCCCTGTCTCTTACCGTGACGCAGCCGTCTCCTTCGATAGTGTCAAAATCCACCGTAACGCAATAGAGGGTCCCTACTTCGTCCTGGCGGCGGTACAGCCTGCCGATAGATCCGGTATCGTCGTATTGGACGGCAAAGGACCGTCTGAGGTCGTCCACAAGCTTTTTGGCCGTGTCAACGATCCTGGGCTCGTTGCGCTTCAGGGGAAGGACCGCGGCCTTTATCGGGGCAAACTCCGGCGCCAGCTTCAATACTGTCCTTTTTTCGGATTTTGTCCCCTTTTCAACGGTCTCCTCGGTATACGCGTCGCACAAAAAGGCAAGTATGGACCTGTCGCAGCCGGCGGAGGGTTCGATGACGTATGGTATGACGTGCTCTTTTTTGTCTTCGTCAAAAAAGGTGAGCTTTTTGCCGGAGCCTTCGGAATGCCTTCCGAGATCGTAATCGGTCCTGTTGGCAATGCCCTCAAGCTCGCCCCAGCCGAAGGGGAAAAGATATTCGATATCGGTAGTCCCCTTGGAATAAAAGGCCAGTTCCGCCTGCTCGTGGGGGCGCAGCCTCAGATTCTTTTCGGAGATACCGTGTTTCAGATACCAGTTATAACGCTCGTTCACCCAGAAGTCGAACCACTTGTCATCGGTGCCGGGCATACAGAAAAACTCCATCTCCATCTGCTCGAACTCCCTGGTGCGGAAGGTAAAATTCCCGGGAGTGATCTCGTTGCGGAAGGATTTTCCTATCTGGCCGATACCGAAAGGCAGCTTTTTGCGGGTGGAATTAAGGACGTTCAAAAAGTTCACAAAGATACCCTGAGCCGTCTCCGGCCTCATATAGATAGCGGTCCCCGATTCCTCCACGGGCCCCATATGGGTCCGGAACATACAGTTGAACTGCCTTGCTTCCGTCAGCTCGCCGCCGCACTCGGGGCAGATTTTGTCGTTTTCCAGGTTATCCGCTCTGAAACGCTGTTTGCACTGCTTGCAGTCCACCAGAGGATCGTTGAAGTTCGTCACGTGCCCCGAGACCTCCCAGACCCTGGGATGCATAAGGATGGCGGCGTCGATACCCACCGTATCGTCACGGTTGGTGATCATATCCTTCCACCATGCTTCTTTTACGTTTCTCTTGAGTTCTATACCCAGGGGACCGTAATCCCACGTACTGGCAAGGCCTCCGTATATTTCGGAAGACTGAAAAATAATCCCGCGGTTCTTGCACAAAGCAACTATCTGCTCCATATCAGCCATTATCAGCATCTCCTAAATTCGTCCGGACACGGCCCGGATCAACAGATCCGTGACCTGCCGCAAAATAAACTACTTTCATTATACTATCCGGGGGCGGATCTGTCAAACCTCGGGGAGGCCGATGACGGGATCTCTTCCGTCAAGGAAGACCGGCTGCGTCAACAGCACCCGTTCATCCGTATCGTACACCTTGGCGCGCACGTACATTTCGTCCCCTTTGATACGGTAAACCGCAGAGGGGCCGTCGAAGGATGCAAGAAGCCTTCCGTGGGCGCCGGAAAATTCGATCCTCATGGCGTTGCCGTTGTCCGCTGCCCTGAGGGCTATATCGCCGCCGTCCCGGTAAAAGGCTTCGGGCTTTATGCCCGTGGAAGCAAAAAACTTTCCCCTGCGGAGAGAATCAAGGACGGAGCGCTCGTCAAGATCATCCGCTTCCGCCAGGATCCATCCCATTCCCGGGCTGTTGCGTTTGCGCCTCAGAAACGAATCATAAAAATGAGTGTCGTCCGTAGCTGTCCCGTAAACCGTCCTTCCCATGGAGAGAAGCGTATCCCATATCCTTTCGTGGGAAGGATATGCCGCGGAACCTTCGTTGGGCACCATGGAATGCATATTGATCACCTCCAGCAGATAAGGCATTTTGAGGCCCCCGATCTCCTCGAAGGAATACGCAAAACGGAAATTGGGATGGTTGAGCATAGGGATCCCGCCGGCTTCGAGTATCGCGCCGACGCACTTTTCCGCCGCGGCGGAAAAGGAGCCGTCCGTCTTTGGGGCGGCGATATCTGCGTTTATGCCCAGGGCGTTTATGTCGAAAGGCACGCTGCGGTCCAATCTGTTTTTGCAGATAAAGGTAAATTCCTTGGCTCCCAGCATAAGAAGCCCCTCCGGGGGGTCCTTTACCGTTTTCCGGGGATCGTGGTAAGCTGCGTGATCGCTGAAAAAGATAAAATCGAACCCCAGGCGCGAATACCATGCCGCGGCAGTATCCGGCGAGCCGTCGGCGTCGGAAAGATTCGTATGCAAATGGAGCTGTCCCCTGAAAAGCTCCGCATGGCAGCGTCTGCATAAAGCCAACGCCGCAAGGGCGAGCGCAATAAAAATCACAATAATCTCCTTGCAATCAAAAAAACACTGGTTTTCACATATTAAATTATACGCTTTTTCTGCATATATTGTAAATAATAGCTTATTTTGCTATAATGAAAATAGCAGGTCGGGCAATCGCACCGCGCGTGAGGAAAGTCCGGGCTTCACAGGGCAGGATGACTGCTAACGGCAGCCGGCAGAAATGCCAGGGAAAGTGCCACAGAAAAGAAAACTCCGGGTCGCCGGAAAAGCTGAAACGGCGGTGTAAGAGACCACCGGTTCCGCCGAGAGGCGGAAGCCTGGTAAACCCCATCCGAAGCAAGGTCAAATAGGAAAGCTGATACCGGCTGCCCGCCGGAGCTTTCGGGTAGGACCGCTGGAGGCCGTCAGCAATGACGGTCCGAGACAGATGATTGCCTATAACAGAACCCGGCTTACAGACCTGCTGTTTGTTTATTATGAAAAATCTGATCGCAGTGGCTGCGGGGGGCGCTTTGGGCGCTTCTCTCAGATACCTGTCCCTTTTGCTTGTCTCCCGGCTTTCGGTGGCCGGCTTCAATATAGCGACCCTTTGCGTAAACGCCGCAGGCTGTTTTTTTGCCGGTTTCATTTTTGCCTGGACAGACAAAGGGCAGGCTCCGATGGCCGCAAGGCTCTTTTTCATAACGGGGCTTATCGGAGCATATACCACTCTTGCCGCCTTCGGCCTCGAGTGTCTGTATTATCTGAAAAACGGATCGTGGCTTTATTTTTGCGCCGATATCCTGCTTACCAACGCCGTATCGCTGTTTATGATATGGCAGGGTTACAAAGCATACGGATGGTTTGCCTGATGGACGATATCGAAAACCGGATCAACGAGATCGCGGATTATATACGCAAAAAAAGGCTTGAAGTGCCTGCAGTCCTGTTTCTTGAGGTCAACAAGCCCCTTGCGCTTTTAAGCGGAGGGCTGGTCACCGTGGCGATCCCTTTTCTGGGCGCTGTTTTTCCCCCGGAAAAGCTGAAGAGTTTGTCGGTGATACTTTCGGACAGAAAACATATCGAAACGCTTATCAAAACCATAGAATCCAAAACTAAAGAGGAAAGCTGATGGCTTCTCATGCAACCATATCGGTATATATAATCGAAACGGCGCTGATCTTTTTTATTCTTCTGAAGATCATACAGGCCAGGCAGGGAAAGGAGCTTTACATAAGAAGGATATCCGGGCTCAACGCAATAGACGAGGCCGTGGGCCGGTGTACGGAAATGGGAAAGCCCCTTCTCTACTGCTTCGGCATGACGGGCTTCGGGATAACCGGCCTTCAAAGCCTGGCTATCATGAGCCACGTCACGAAACGTTCCGCCGTTTACGGCTCCAGGATCATATGCGCCTACTCCGACTCGCTGCTGCTTGCCGCCGGTGACGAGGTGACGAGGGAAGCCTATGAAGAATCCGGCGTCCCCGAGCTTTACGACCCCGAGAACAGCAAATATCTTTCCGATAACCAGTTTGCATACACCTCGGCCGTGGTCGGCCTCACCCACCGGGAAAAGCCCGCCTCGGTGATCTACATGGGCTTTTTTGCCGGGGAAGCCCTCATCCTTACGGAAAACGGACAGCAGCAGGGCGCGATACAGATAGCCGGCACTCCGGAAACCATCCAGGTGCCGTTTTTCCTTGCTTCCTGCGATTATACCATAATAGGCGACGAATATTATGCCGCCGCCGCATATCTGTCCAGGGAACCCACTATGCTGGGAAGTCTTGCCGGACAGGATCTGGGAAAGGCGACGCTGATATTATACATCCTTGCAGGCACTCTGGTTTTTACCCTGACTGCCCTGGGTATCGACAATTCTTTTCTTGAATTCTGTACCCGAATACTGTTTTATTATAACGGAGACTAAAAATGGCAGGCGCTAAAAAAAGCAGCAAAAACAACGTGAGCATACCCCTCATAGTCATAATCATCCTGATAGTCCTGGGGATCGGCTTCGTTATCTCCTCCGGACACCGCGAAGGGCAACGAAGCAACAATACCATACCCCCTCCCGACGTCAAACCCGTACCGGAATTGGCGGCGGAAGAAGGGCCCGCCCCGGAATCATCCAAACCCGAAACAAAAACCCCTCCGGAAAGAGTGAAACCGGCTCCCCCGGCGGCAGAACAAAAAGAAATCAAACAGGTAAAAAAGGCTCCGGCAAAAACGTCAAAGAAAAAGGACCCCCTCAAAGCCTCCAGGGAGGAGAAGGTGGACCTTTTGAATAAATTTGACAGAAAGGCCAACGAAAATGCCGCCAAGGCCGTTGCCGAACAGCCGGCCGCTCCCGCGGAAACGCCGGCTCCCGCCCCCGGGGAAAATACCGGGGCAGCCCAAAGCGCCGAAGATGCGCAGTAAACCTGACTTGCGCGCCAAAGCCGCCGAAGGGGGATAAGACGCCGGAGACAGAAATGAAAAAAATACTAATCACCGTACTGATCATTATCACGTCGGCCCCTTTGTGGGCCGGCCCCGTAAAGCTTTCTCTTGAGGACGCCATCAGGATATGCGAAACGGAGAACCTGCTCCTTTCTGCCCAAAAAGAGGAATTGCGGGGAGAGGAAGCCAAAACGAAACAGATCGAAGGGCTCACAAAGGGAAGCCTCGATATCACCGGCGGATACACGCGCCTTGATGACGATATCACCATGGCGCTGGATCCGGGCGCTCTGCCTTTTACCGTGCCGGACGTGACCCTGGGGCCGAAGGACCAGGTGCACCTCATCGCCTCATACGTTGCGCCCC
>JAGDAG010000066.1 GCA_017959625.1 Abditibacteriota bacterium
CGTATTTGTAGTCGGTGTAATACTCGGCAAAAAGCCTGTCGATGGGGGTGAGCTCGTATTCCCCCTTCAGCCTGTATTTATGGGAGCCGTCCAGGGACGAAGTCGCGGTTTTGAACTCGTCGGACCACAGATAAATGTCGTTGTAGTTGGAATAGACGCCGGGGTATTTCACACGGTACTGCTCCAGCTTTATGTCAAAGGCAAATTTTTTCAGCCCGGTGTATTTCAGCTTCAGATACCAGCCCTTGCTGTTGTCGCTTCCTATGTTGTAGGCGATGCCCGCATAATAGGGGTCCACGTCTTTGTAGCCGCCGTCCAGTGTGAAGATCTTGTTTTTGTAAAGCAGCTTGATATCCATGATCTCCGGCTTCTTTACCCGGTAGTAGGTCAGGTCGCCGTTCTGGTCCTGCCGATACCAGGTGCCGATGAGCTGCAGTTATTTTCCTATGGGGATCTTCAGGGAACCGCCGTAGTATTTGGTGTTGTCGGAAAACGGAGTGTATCTGGTTTTGCCGTAGGGCAGCAGGTCTTCCTTGTCTTTTCTTTCTCCCAGAAGATCGGTATAAAGGGCCGAAAGGCGTATGCCGCCGGGGAAGGTATAGCCCAGCTCGCCGCCTCCCATAGCGGTGATCTTGCTGCGTATCCTGAAGGGAACGTAATATCTGCCCTCCAGTACCGGGTCGTCCCAGTCATACACAGGGCGCAGGAGCCACGCCCTGCCGTCAAAGGCGCCCAGCTCTCCCTTCCAGGTGATGCCTTCCGATGCAAAATCGGCGTCCCAGAGGCGGGGTATCTCTATAAACATATTGGGGTCTTCGTGGTTGAAGATGTACTGGTTTATCTGGAAGGGCTGCCTTCCCACACGCACGTTGCCCCAGGGCTCCTGCTGTGAAAGATAGAAGTAGTAGGGGGTTACGTCGCTCAGGGTGTCGTAAACCTCCTCGTCCATGGCCGTCTTTGCCAGATAGTCTCCCAGAAGGGTGGTGGTGACCAGGGTAAGGTTGTCGTTTATTTTTGCGTCAAGGTCCAGCTGGACGTCCTTGAAAAACGACTGCTTTCTTTGGGAATTGGAAACGGGATAATCGTCGGCGTCCATGATTTGGCTGTCGCCGCTGAAAATGCCGTCGGCATAAAAAACGGCGTGCCCCTTGAGGGTGATCTTTTCCTGCTCTTTCTTCGCCGCCTCAAGACGCTTGGAAAGGGCCTCCAGGCCGTCGCGGAAATCGTTTTGGTTGTAGTTGAATTCCAGAAGCTCTATCTCAAATTCGTCGCACAGGCGGCGCACCGCAGCCAGGGCGTCGGCGGTAAGGTAAGCCGAAAGGTCGGTTTCGTCCCGGGGCCCGTCTGCAGCCTCCGCCGCGGGCAAAAGCTTTTCCAGGTCGTACATGGTGGCAAGGGTCAGGGTCTCGTCGTCCTTTATAAGGGGGAGCACCTTGGCTACCGCCGCGGCGAATTCGTATCTGGTGAGGGTGTTCGTGCCGTCAAAGGCGCCGTCGGGATAGCCCGTGATAACGCCCAGCTCGCACAAACGGGCCACGTCCTTATACGCCCAGTGCCCCGCGGGGACGTCTTTGAAAACGCTCTGGGCAAAAGCCGCCCCGCATATCAGGAAAAGGCACATTATCAAGATGATTTTCTTCATTGTCAGCTCCTTATAAAGCATATCGCGGCGCATGCCGCCCGTTTATTGCCGTCTTCCGCCCTCCGTGAAACGCTCTTTTCCGTTTCGGAGCAGCCTGTGTCTGCCGTCGGACTGTAAAAATTATAGCATTTATACGGCAGAGTGTCAACGCGGTTTTTCTTCGCCGTCATTCTCCGGACGGCCCTCCAGTATCTCGTCGTATTCCACTACGCCTATGGGGCGGTAGAAATAAAAGCCCTGTATTATATCGGCGCCCATTTCCACGGCGTATTTTTTTTGCTCCTCGTTTTCTATGCCTTCGCACAGCACCTTCATATCAAGGGAGTGGGCCATGTCCACCAGGCTCTTGAAGATGATCCTGTTTTTCTCGAGATTCAGGTCGGTGACAAGAGAGCGGTCCATTTTGACCACGCTTATCTTCATGCGCTTCAGGTCGCTTATGGAAGTGGTGCCTATGCCGAAATCGTCCAGATAAATGGGGAAACCTGCGGCAAACAAAAGGTTTATGTTCCGCAGCATCACGTCAACGGAGGTCTCCGGCACTTCTTCGTTCACCTCTATGATAAGCTGCGAGGGGCGTATGCCGTATTTTTCGGTGGTTTCAAAAAAGCGTTCGGCAAAATTGCCCGCCGAAAGGGTGACGCGGCTGAAATTGCAGCTGATGGGAGGCAGGTCTTCAAAACGGTCCCTGCGGCAGGATATCCATTCGCAGCATTTGTTGAATACGTAAAAATCGAATTTTTCGTAAAGATGCTCGCTGTTGATGGCTGCCAGAAACTTGCCGGGCATGGTGGCGGGCATATCCGCAGACATCCTGAGGCGGGTAAGGGTCTCCGCCCCCATGATGCGGCCGTCCGAAACTGA
>JAGDAG010000067.1 GCA_017959625.1 Abditibacteriota bacterium
AAACCAACATAGAATATCAGCAGAAAATAATAGAAAACGAATATTTCGTAAAGGGCGATATCACGACAGGCTTTATACCCCAGAGGATGAATCGTTGACTGCAGACATAAACGCTGACAGAAAGGAAAGGCGAAGGCTGCAGTCCGTAAGGCACGCTGCCAGAGAAGTTGCCGCAAATATCGTTTATCAGAGTATCGTAAGAGACCCTGTAAAAGAAGTCTATCTGGAGAATCTGAACAAATACGAAGATCGGGCCGATTCCGCTCCCATCTGGTTCTGCGGCCTGTTGGGCAGAGAATGCTGCGACGTGTTCCGCCGTCTTTCCGACATGCACGTCGCCCTTTTGCGCGACGTCATAAAAAACGGCGGCGGCGCGGAATACATTTCCGAAGCGCTGGAAGACGTGTTCCGCGATCCCGCATACAAAAAGGTGTGTCCGGTCCACAGAAGGCTGTCCTTCGAATTGCTGAAAACGGTATATGAACAGTGTATAAGTACCGACTGGCCCGGGCAGCTTCTCGCCGCCGCCTCGGAGCTTTTGCTTTCCGCCGCGCCGGAGGATGAGATATTTGCTCCGGCCGTTTCGGTTTTGAACAAGGCTTCCGACAGAAACGCCTGCAGCGCCGAGATAATGGGATACGCGTCCGTGCTTGCAAAAGGAGGGATGGATATCCGCGGCGAAGTCGAAGCTTTTGCGCAAGACTTCAGCGGCAGGTATTCTCCCGGCAGGGTGCAGCCGTGTCTCAGGGCTTACGTCTTTGTGGCGGCGTGGGAAGGCACCCTGGGCGGCGTGGATTTTGCCGTGGCTGTGAACGAGGCCCTGGATCTCATAAAAAAATATTGCGGAAGCGACGCCACAGGTTATGTGAACGCCCTTCTGCAGGAATATCACGATTTTAAAGAGAAAGGAAAATAAATGGCACAGATTCTTGACGGAAAAGCCCTTTCCAAAACCATACGAGATGAAATAGCGGCCGAAGCCGCCGCTCTTGCGGCAAAGGGTGTTACGCCCCGGCTTTCGGTGCTTCTGGTGGGCAGCGATCCCGCCTCGGTGACCTACACCCGCATGAAGCAGAAGGCCTGCGAAAAAGCCGGTATGAAGAGCGACCTTATAGTTTTTCCCGAAGCTGCGGAGCAAAAGGATATAGAAAAAAAGATCGACGAGCTCAACGGGGATCCCTCCGTTCACGGGATCATGGTGCAGCATCCCGTGCCGCGGCATCTGGACGAGCTTGCCATCCTTTCCCGGGTGTCCCCGGAAAAGGACGTTGACGGCATAAGCAGCGCGTCCCTGGGGAATCTGGTGCTGGGAAAGGCTGATTTTGTGTCGTGCACCCCTTTGGGTATAGTGACTATGCTGGAAAGATACGGCATACCCATACAGGGCAAAAGAGCCGTTGTGGCAGGAAGAAGCATTATTCTGGGCAAGCCGGCGGCGCTGGCTCTGCTGGAGCGCAACGCTACCGTTACCGTTTGCCATTCCCGTACAGAAAATCTGCCGGAGATAATTTCCGAAGCGGATATAGTGGTGGCAGCCATAGGCAAGCCCGAATTTATAAAGGGAAGCTGGATAAAACAGGGGGCCGTGGTGGTGGACGCCGGCTACAACAAGGTGGAAGGCAGAGATCACGACGTGGGAGACGTAGAGTTCGACGAGGCGGCAAAACGGGCCTCCTGGATAACTCCCGTTCCCGGCGGCGTGGG
>JAGDAG010000068.1 GCA_017959625.1 Abditibacteriota bacterium
GTCATTTCGCACCACAAAGCCGGTCCCGGAGCTGAGGGTCTTGCGAACCTCCCTGCGGGGATTCACAAAGGGGGCGAAAAGGTCGCCGAGGCCGAATCGAAGCCTCCGAAGGGGCTGCCCCCGGCGGAAACGGTGGACTCGCCTTCCGCCTGGATGAGCACGGTGGAAGGAGCCATTTTTTCGGCAAGATTTTCAAACACTGTCTCCATGTCCGCCGCAAACAGGGCTGCGGAACAGAGAAGCAGTACAAAAACCGCTGTTAGTTTTTTCATATTTTTAACTCCTTGTCAAATAAAAAGAAGCCGCTTCAGCGGCTTCCGTAAGCTACACAATACAACTTGTAGGGATCGACAGATGATTTCTTCAGGTTCTGGATCAGCAGACGCTCGCGCATCCTGTATCTGGTCTCGCCGCTTTCCTCCGTGGGGACGTAAACGTAAACGCCGGCTCTCCTCAGCACAGCCTCCGGCGTTTCGGAGGGAACGGGCCGGGTGTATGCAACGGCGGGAGGCGCCGGGCTCCGCGGCTGTATCACCGCCGACACGATGCCAACGCACCCCGCGGCCACCGCCACCGCCGCAACCACGGCAAAAGCCCCGGAATGCTTGCGGAACACCGACAGATCCACGGCGTGCCTTCGGCGGCAGATGCACTTTACGTGCTTCAGCTGTTCGTGGAGTTCGGCGTCGTCTTCGAACATGTTTTTCAGCCTGTTGCAGAAGTCCTCGCTGGGATGGGCCTCCTCCACGTTTGCCACAGCGGCTTTGACGCTTACGAAGGAGAGATACTCTCCGTAGCAGCTGTCGCAGTCGATGAGATGCCTTTTTACCGCAGCCTCCGTCCTTGCGTCAAGCTCTCTGTCTATGTAGGCATTGAGCAGGTTTTTAACTCTGTGACAATCCATCATAGTTTCATCGCCTTCTTCAGATATCTGCCATGTCGGCAAGACCGGCCTTCAGAAGTTTTTCACGCAGAAGCTTTCTGCCCCGGTGGATCCGGCTGCGGACAGTGCCCACGTTGGTCTGAGTCACCTCTGCGATCTCTTCATAGCTGAGCCCCTCGGAATCGGCCAGAAGGACCACCGTCCGGAAATGCTCGGGCAGGGTGTTCACCTGCTCCATCACCTTTTCGGAAAAATCGTTCATTATGGCCTTTTCATCTACGGGCTGCTGATTTTCATCGGCAAAATTATATCGCTCGCCTGCGTTGTCGTAAGTGTCGTCGTCTACTGATTTGATTGTGTAGGCAGGCTTTCGCCGTACCTTGTCTATCTGCATATTTCTCATTATGGTGAGAAGCCAGTTGTCAAAGGGCTTTTCGGGATCGTATTTGTCAAAAAACCGGTAGGCTCTCAGAAAAGCCTCCTGAACCAGATCCTCGGCTTCGTCCTTGTTCTGCATGGTCATATTATATGCTACGGCGAAGGCCTTGTCACGGTAGATATCTACCAGGCGGGCAAACGTCTGCTGCTTTTCTTTTTCGCTTGCAGCGTTCTGTACTCTTCCCAAAGAAAGAATATTCTGATTTGTCATAACAGGACCTCCGTTTTAAGATTACGCTTCCGCCGCCCGGACGGGCAGCGCTTTGCGTTTCCATTTATATATACGAAGAGGGGCAAAAAAAAGTTTCTTTTTTCGGCGCAAACCGATATTATTTGCAAAATGCCGCCTTGCGGGGGCATCCCGGCGGAAGTCTTGGCTGCCCGGGTCATCCCGGCGGTTCGCCTGTGGGCGAACCGGTAAGAGATCTCCCTGTCATAGAAGCTGCCGTTTTGCACGCCGTCACCTCGGCGGAAACGCTCAATAGCGCTCCGGGTCATCCCGCCGACTTCGCAATACGATCGGCGCGCAGCGCCGAGGCGAAGGAGGCAGAGGGATCTTCGGGGGCACCGTTTTCCGCCTTCCTTATAAGCCGTCAGAATGACGGCGCAAGGAAAACGGGGGTGCCGAGCAAGGAGTGCGAAGATAAAAGCCATCAAAACAGCCGGTCATCTCGGCGGCTTATATAAATCGCAAAGTATGTTTTTGCCGCTCTCCTTCGGAGAGTAAGGAAAGGCAAAAGCATACGCGAGGGTGTTTGTGAATAAACCGGTGATCACTATGATCATGTCGCATGCGTCTGCCCTGCGCCGACGACGTCGGCTTATAATGAAGGGCATCCGTATGCTCCATGGGATTTCTTCCCCAAAAAGGCCTGAAACGCATTGCGTTTCATCGTATGCCTTTACATGGCTTGCAGGGCTGTGCACAACGCGCCTTGTACGGCCCCCCCATTTGCCTTCGGCAAACGGTTCCCCCGAGGATCCCACTGTCGCCAATGCTCATTCGCATTGACGACGGGATGACGGCGCTTTTTTCAGCGTTTCCGCCGAGATGACCGCAACAGCGAAGATGACGCCGTGAGCTTTACGCCGAGATGACCGCTTCCCTTGACGAAAGCGGGGGCGGCAGACGCCGCCCCCGAGACGTTTATCGCCTTTATTTCTGCGTGAACAGCACGCTGATTATCTTAAAGGGCGACGCCTGCAGCAGAACGCTGCCGTCCCGAACCTCCAGTTCTTCCCCGGGGCGTTCCAGAAGGTCGCAGAGGTAAGCCTTTTCAAAGGGGAAGCCGCATTTCAGCCGGAAGCTTCCGGAAGACTCGTGGCATTCATACATGCGCGCCACTACGCCTTTGCCGTCCTCCGACTTTTTCACGGTGTCTATCACCACGTCTTCGCTGCCGGTGTAGATGAAGGAAAATTCTGCGGGAAGGTCTCCCCCATGCCGCTCCGTATCCAAAACTCTGAGAGGGGTGTTGAAGCCTGCGGCCTCCCGCACCACTCCGGCCTCCGCATAGTCGCCCTTGTGGGGGAATATGGCGTAGCTCCAGCTGTGGACAGCTCTGTCCGCCGCGGTATCGGGATAGGTGGTGGAACGCAGCAGGTTGAGGCTCACCGTGTTGCCCAGGGCCCGGTGGCCGTATTTGCAGTCGTTTATCAGGGCCACGCCATAGCGGCGGTCGCTCATATCTATCCACTTGTGGGCGCAGGTCTCGAAGCGGGCAGTGTCCCAGGAGGTGTTCTGATGGTTGGGCCGCTTCACGTTGCCGAACTGTATCTCCGAGCGGGCGAAGTCGGTGTGGACCTTCAGCTCGGAAAGGCTCCGCAGCATCTTCATATCCTCTTTCCAGTCCGCCGTTTCGGAGATGTCCACCCGCTTGCTCCCCGCCGTGACGGAGATCTCCCGGGTGATGACGGAACGGCCGAACTTATAGGTCTGGCGGCACACGGCTTTGGGGCCGTCGGTGAAGACCGCCTTTTCAGTGAGCTCCGGATAATAGAAGGGGCGCCGGTCGTAATCGTGATGCATGTCCCAGGCGTCCCCGGAATCCTCGTGCACTATAAGGCGGGCGGCTTCGCCGGTGGCAAAACGGCCTTCTTCCTTGTCGAACACCGTCACCGAGCCGTTTTCGTTCAGGATCACCTTCACGAGTTCGTTCTCCAGATATCCGTCCGCGGCGGCGGGAGGGGCGTAAACGGCTTCGGCGGCCTCCCGGGCCCTCCAGCCCATGGCGGGAGCCGACACCTTCAGCCATTTTCCGCCGCGCTTCACAAAAGCGCTCCTTTCGAAGGAAAGGGTGTTCACAACTGCCACGGGGTCGGAAAAGCCCGAGGTATCCATGCGTTTTGCCGCAGCCTGCAGGCGTCCGTCGATGACGTCGGAGATCTGCTTGTACATCTCTTCATAGCGCGCCAGGGACTCCTTGTACACCCGGCCTATGGAGCTGCCGGGGAGTATATCGTGGAACTGGTACAAAAGCGCTTCCTTCCACACCTTCTCCAGCTCTTCCGCGGGATATCCGGGCCCGCCGAGAGTCTCGGCGGCGGCGCTTATGAGCTCCGCATCCCGGAGCCCCAGCTCGGTTTTGCGGTTCCACTTTTTGCTGCGGGCCTGGGTGGTGAGGGTGCCCTGATGGTATTCCAGATACATTTCCCCTACCCAGCGGGGCAGCCGGTCCTGTTCGGTCTCCAGCTTTTTGAAGAACTGCGAGGTGGTCTCCTGCACTATGGGTATCTGCCCGGGGAGGTTCTTCTGCCGCTTTATGCGTTCCAGATGCTCCTCCGAAGGCCCGCCGCCGCCGTCGCCTATGCCGAAGAGCATGAGGGCGTGGGACGACTTGCCCTTTTCGTAGTAGTTTTCCTCGTTCATCTTTATGGCCCGCGGCATGGCCGAAGAGAGATAGTTCTGCTCGGGGAGCATATGGGCCAGCACGTCGCTGCCGTCCATGCCCTGCCAGGTGAAGGACTGATAAGGGTACCTGTTCACCGAGTTCCAGCTCATCTTCTGGGTGGTGAAATACTTCACCCCCGCCCCTTTTATTATCTGGGGCAGAGCGGCGGAATAGCCGAAGGTGTCCGGCAAAAAGCACACGTCGCAGTAACGGCCGAACTCCTGTTTGAAGAACTTCTGCCCGTAAAGGAACTGCCGCACGAAGGATTCGCCGCAGGGCATATTGCAGTCGGGCTCCACCCACATGGCGCCGTTGGGCTCCCAGCGCCCCTCGGCGGCCTTCCGCTTCACCTTGGCGTAAAGGGCCGGCTGCAGTTCCTTTATCCAGTCGTAAAGCTGGGCCTGGCTCTGCACGAACTGATATTCGGGGTAAAGATCGAAATAGTGCATCACGGTGGCAAAGGTGCGCATGCCCTTACGCTTGGTCTCCCGGAGAGGCCACAGCCAGGCCAGGTCCAGATGGGAATGCCCTATGGCGGAAAGGGTGAGAGCGCTGTCGCCTCCCTTTGCCTCAAGGCATGGCCGCAGCACCTCCTTTGCCCACAGAGCCGCTTCCTCGGTCCATTCCGTCACCCGGGTGGCCACTTCGTAAAGCTTCTCCCGTATGAGGCAGGTCCTCGCCCTGTCCTGAGGCAGGACGCGGCTCATCTCCTCCAGCACTTCCACGTCGTAATAAAGGCTGAGTATGGCGTTGTTGCGCACTGCGATATCCGCTTCCTTTATCACGCCGTTATCGTGGAGGTTTCCGAAAAGGTCGTTGAGGCCGGCGTCCATCCACACGTCTATCTCCTCGCCTCCCTTTGCCGGCAGGAAAAGGGGGCATACCCGTTTGCCCGGCTCGCCGTGGTTCCTGTCGAAATCGGAAGCCTTGTTGGTGATGCCCAGGACGGGGACGCCGTTTTTATCCACTATGCAGCCCTCGCCGTTGACGTCTATGAGCAGCACCACGTCCCGGCCCGCGGCGGAGGCGGGCACTTTTCCGGTGAAACGGAACCAGCCGCAGTCGAACAGCTCTCCCCAGCTCTCGCCCTTGCGGACGGTTTTCTTTTCCCCGTTGAACCTGTTTTCAAAGGTCAGGGGCTCCTTTGACCAAAACACCTCCATGGCGGGAGGCTCGCCTATGATATCATAGGACTTTGCGTAAAGCGTATGCAGAAGCTGCCGGTTGGCGCGCTGCATGAGTTTGACCGTTGCGGGCATAGCGCACTCCTCGTTAAAATTCGGTTTTACAGATTCATTATATCACAACCCGGGGCTCTTTGGCCGAAAGAAAAACGCTTTATTTGCATTTTCCGCCCCGCCCCTCTCCGGCGGCGGCGTTTGCTTTAAGGATCCGTAAAATGTTATAATATATGTAAGTATCTGACATTGAAAAAGAGGTATTTGCAGTTGAATATCGCAGTATGTATAAAACAGGTCCCCGGCACCACCGAGGTGAAGATAAACCCCGAGACCAATACCCTGGTGCGCGAGGGAGTCGAGACCCAGATAAACCCCTTCGACCTTTACGCTCTGGAAGAAGCGGTGCGCATAAAGGAACAGAAGACAAAGGAAGGCGTCCCCTGCTCCGTGACAGTGGTCACCATGGGGCCTCCCCAGGCGGACACGGCCCTTCGGGAAGCCATAAGCCTGGGAGCCGACAGGGGAGTCCTGCTGTGCGACCGGGCCTTTGCCGGCGCCGACACCTGGTGCACCTCCTTCGCCCTTTCCCTGGCCTGCAAAAGGCTGGAAGCCGATCTCGTCATCTGCGGCCAGCAGGCCATAGACGGCGACACTGGTCAGGTGGGCCCCGGCATAGCCACCCATCTCAACTGGGCCCAGGCCTGCTATCTTGCGGAGATAAAGGAAGTGACAGACAAGCAGCTCACCGTGAGGCGGCTGGTGGAGGACGGCTACGAAGTGTGCCGTCTGCAGCTCCCCTGCGTGGTGACGGTGGTCAAAGAGATA
>JAGDAG010000069.1 GCA_017959625.1 Abditibacteriota bacterium
CTCCTTCGGAGAGTAAGGAAAGGCAAAACCATCCTTTACGGGATTTCTTCCCCAAAATGCCGCAAAAATGCCCTGCATTTTTATGCCATTGGCATTTTGGCCGAAATGACATTAGCAAGATCTATGACAGGGAGATTTCTTACCGGTTCGCCATAAGGCGAACCGCCGAGATGATCCGCATCAGCCAATACTTCCGCCGGGATGATACGGACACATAGCTGAGCGCTGCGCTCCTTGATCGGCCCCCCCCGTTTTCCTTGCGCCGTCATTCCGACGGCTTATAAGGAAGGCGGAAAACGGTGCCCCCGAAGATCCCACAGCCTCCTTCGCCTCGGCGCTTTGCGCCGTTCGTATTGCGAAGTCGGCGGGATGACCCGGAGCGCTATTGAACGGCGCGGGGCTAAGCCCCAAATTCCGCCGGACGAAAAAAAAAAGCGCTTGCGCGCTTATTTGTTTTCCCGGTCCGGCAGAACGAAATATTCCGGCCTCATGCGCCTCAGCGCCGCCAGCAGATACCTCCGCAGGGGGAAGAGCGCCAGCCACGCCCCCACCCATACCCTTTGGGAAAAGGCCTTTGCGGAAAGGCGCCGGCCGTCTCTTATAATGGCAGTGGATACTGCCAGCACGTGCCTGTCCTCTACGCCTTCCTCGGGGGATATCTGTCCGTCGCCGCACATGACGTAGGCTCCGTCCTTTGCCCGGAGCACCCTGTGGAGCACGAAGGCGCCGCTGTCCCTGCGGTAAAACAAAAGGTCGCCCCTTTTGTAGGGCGGCGCTTTTCTGGCCAGGGTCACCTGATCCTTTCCGTGGCGCAGGGTGGGCGCCATGCTTTTGCCGGTGATGGTGAAGGTCACCTCTTTTCCCTCGTTGAGATACTGCTCCATTACGGGAAAAAGATCGTCCAGTCCGGCAAGCATTATTCGGCAAGCCCTTTTTCCAGAAGCTCCGCGGCAAATTTTTTCACGTCCGCTTCCGCCTTTTCCGGCGCGATGCCGTATTCCTGCGCCACAGCCCGGGCGGTCTCTTCCGGGGTCTTTCCCACTTCAAGCTGCCGCCACATAAAAGCCGCGGTGCCGTTGAGCCTGATCATTTTGCTGAAATCCGCCGAATCCGGCCCCACGTTTATCACCACGTTCTCCCCCGCAAGGGCCTTCAGCATATAGCCTTCTTTTATCTTCATACAATACCGTCCTTTTCAAAAGCCTCCAGGGCGAGCCGGGGGGTCTCTTCTCCCATGGTGCAGTCCAGCATATACACCGGGGTCTTCTCCAGAAGCCTGCCCAGGGCGTCGTACACGGCCTCCGCCGCCCGTTTGTTGTAGTGGGAAACGCAAAGCTCCCGGTAGACCGGGGCAAACACGTCTGCGGGCCGCAGCCTTTCGATACGGGGAACGCCGCCGCGCCTTATGAGGACCAGGGCGCCCATGGGGAGGCTGATATCCCGGTTCACGGGATCCGAACCGCTCCAGGGGATGCCGCAGAGGGTGGGGACGCCCCCGGGAAAACAGACTGCGGGCCTGTCTTCGTTTATCTTCACCGTCTCTTTCGGCCAGAGTTTTTCCCACAGGGAAGCCTGGGTGGATTTCCCCACGCCGGGGCGGGCGGAGAAAACTACGCCCTTTCCCCTGAAGCCGATGGCCGCGCCGTGGAGCACCATATCCCCTTCCAGGGCGAGCCTGTCGCAGAAGGCGTTGCAGCTGTATCTGTATTCAATGGCGGTGCGGGTGGAGTATCTGTAGGTATAGTTTTCACGGAACCACATCTCCGCCCGGGACGCGTCCGGGCTCACCCGGAAAATGAACGTCGTTTCACCCTCCGGGTTATTGCTCACGGAGCATATGGTCCCGTCCTCGAGGGTGACGCATTTTTTGAAGGGGTCGAGCCTTTTCTCTTTTCCTTCGGGCGCGGACAGCTCCGCCGCAAGATGCGAAACGCAGATGAGATCCGGCCTGCCGGAATGCCCGTCGGCGTATTCGCGGAAGCGCTCGCGGAAATAATCCCCGTGGAGCAGCTCCAGGTCCACGGTAAGGCCGCAGCATTTCAGTTTCAGCAATTCGATCCTCCTTTCGGCTACTATAATTATAGCATACGGCGGCGCGGCGCGCAAACCTCCGCTTGAAAAATGCCCGCCCGTAATAGTATAATATTATAATAGGAGATTTGTATGATAAAGTTTCAAAACGTAAGCGTACGGTACGATAACGGCGTCCACGCCCTCAACGATATTTCCTTTGAGGCGGAAAAGGGCGAATTCATTTTTCTTATAGGTTCCACCGGCAGCGGCAAATCCACCCTGCTGAAGACTATTTACAAGCAGGTGAACCCCACCGCGGGGAGCATTTTCATAAACGGCACCGACCTGGGAAGCCTGAAGGAAAGGCAGATACCCCTTCTGCGGCAGAAGCTGGGGATAGTTTTTCAGGACTACAAGCTGCTGCCCACCAAAAACCTGTGGGAAAACCTGGCCTTCGTGCTGCGGTCCGTGGGAAGGGACAAACGGGAGATAAAGGGGCTCATCTCCGAGATACTGGAGTTCGTGGGCCTGGCAGCCAAGCCCGACGCCCTGCCCCGGGAGCTCTCGGGAGGCGAACAGCAGAGGGCGGCCATCGCCAGGGCGCTGGTGAACCGGCCACAGATACTCATCGCCGACGAGCCCACCGGCAACCTGGACCCCACCACCAGCATGGAGATCATGGAGATACTGGACATAATCAACCGCGAAGCGAATATGACCATGATAATCGCCACCCACGACAAAAACGTGGTGAACTCCATGAAAAAGCGGGTGATAGCCCTGGAGAAGGGAGAGATAGTCCGGGACGAAAAGGAGGCGACCTACGATGAATAAGACCCTGCGGCTCATAGATTATTCGATTTCCGAGGCCATAGAAAGCATACGCCGCAACGGCTACGCAGGGCTGGCGGTGGTGAGCACCACTGCCTTCACCCTTTGCATACTGTGGTCCTTCGTGATGGTGAGCGTGGCGGCGGCGGGCTACACCGACCGCCAGGTGGACAGGTTCGAGATAAGCGTTTTCATGAAGGTGGATTCCACCCTGGAGGACGCGGAGGCCCTTGCGAACAAGATAAAAGCCCTCCCCGGCGTGGGAAAGGTGACCCTGAAGCAGAAAGAGGAAGAGTGGGAAAACTTCAAGATAAAGCACTCCTATCTGGACGCCGGAGGGCTCCCCATAGACACCCTGCCCTACGCCATGTCGGTACAGCCCAAAAGCCCGGAGGACACGGTGTCCGTAGCCGAAGCCATACGGAAGCTGCAGGGCATAGACGCAGTCTTTGAAAGGCAGGAATTCTATACCAAGATACTCGCCATCTCCAAGGTGATAAAATGGGCGGGCCTCATCGGCGCCGCGGTGCTGTTTTTCGTATGCGCCGCCATTATCGGCAACGCTATCAAGCTTTCCATATACGCCCGCCGGCTGGAGATACAGACCATGCAGCTGGTGGGGGCCACCTGGGCCTTTATCCGCTCGCCCTTCATATACGAAGGCATGTTTTTCGGCGCCTGCGGAGCCGTTATAGGCGCGGTGGTGGTGATACTGGGCAACAACCTTATATCCTCGAACATCCGCACCTTCCTGAAAATGACCGAGCTGCTGCAGTCGCCCATGCCCGGAAAAACGGTATTCTGGGGGATGCTGCTCTGCGGCGTGGCGATAGGCGCCCTGGGCAGCCTCAACGCCGTGAACCGGTTCATCACCAGATACGCTTCTCCCGGAGAATCTGTCAATGAATAAACTCCGGGCGGCTCTTCTGGCTTTTGCTTTGTGCCTTTGCGTTTCCGCCCTTCCCGCGGACACCCTCAACAATCAGCTGAAGAAGGTGGAAAGCAAAATAAGCAGCATAAACAAAGAGCTGAAACAGAAAAAAATAGAAAAAAGCGCCGCGGTCTCCCGCCTGCGCCAGCACGACAAGCAGCTGGAGCAGGCCCAGAGCCAGGTGGCCCGCAGCCAGATAAAGCTGGCCCAGGCCCGCACCGAGCTGGAGGCCGTGGATTCCCGCCTGGAGATAGCCCAGAAAAACCTGGACCGGCGGGAAGCCCTGCTCCGCCGGCGCATAGTGGATATCTACGAGGGAGGCGACATCGACTATCTGAACGTGTTTCTGAACACCACCGATATGTGGGATTTTGTGACGCACACCTACTATATCAAAAAGATGATAGAATACGATTCGCACCTCATAAAACAGATAAAGCTGGAACGCAACAATATACGGGCGGAAAAGGCCAAAAAGGAAGAAGCCGTCCGAAGGCTGCAGAGCGCCCAGAAGGAACTGATCTACCGCCGCAACAAGGTGGCGAAGGTCTCCAAGGAAAAGCGGGCGGCGGTGCAGAAGATCGAGAACGACCGGCGCCAGCTGGAGCTGGCTCTCCGGGCCAAGGAAAAGGAATCCGCCCGCATCGAAAAAAAGATACGGGAATACCTCCGCAGCCAGAAGGGCAAAAGCTACTACTATTCCGGGCCGAAGATCAAGGGCAAGCTTCCCCTGCCCTGCGCCGGGCGCATCTCCAGCCGTTTCGGCATGCGCTTCCATCCCATCAGAAAAAGATACAAGCTGCACACGGGGGTGGATATAGCGGCCCCCACCGGCACCGCCATACACGCCTCGGCGGCGGGAGTAGTGCTGTCCGCCGGCTGGTCGGGAGCCTACGGCAACGCAGTCATACTGCAGCACGGCGGCGGCGTCTCCACCCTTTACGGGCACTGCTCCAGAGTGCTGGTCCGCAAGGGGCAGAAGGTAAGCAAGGGACAGGTGATAGCCAAGGTGGGGAGCACCGGCTATTCCACGGGCCCCCACTGCCATTTTGAGAAAAGGGTCAACGGCAAGCCCGTGAACCCCATGTAAGAGGCGCAATATTGAAAAGGATCGATTATCACGTACACACGGCCCTCTCCGGCGACAACACACAGACGGCGGAGCAGCTGGGAAAGGCGGCCCTGGCAAAAGGCCTTGACGAGATCTGCCTCACGGAGCACGTGGATTTCAACCCCGAGGACACCTGCTACGGGGCCTTTGAAACCGGGACCCACAAAAAAAACGGCGAATATCTGTCTTCTCTGGGCATAATCTGCCGGCTGGGCTGCGAGATAGACCATCAGCCCCAGTACAGAGACAAAATAATCAAAACCATAAACTCCTTTGATTTCGACTACGTGATGGGCTCCACCCATTACGTGGACAATATGGTGGTGTTCCACCACGACGAATACTTTGAGGGCAAGACCGAAAAAGAGGCCTATGAAAAATACTTTCTGGCAGAGCTGGAAAGCATACGCACCGGCCTTTTTGATTCGGTGGCGCATTTCGATCTCATCAAGCGCTGGGGCAGCCGCTTTTACGGCCCCTTCCGGCCGGCGCCGTATATGGACGCCATAGACGAATGCCTGAAGGAGCTTGTGAAAAGGAACATGGGGCTGGAGCTGAACTCCGCGGGCACCCGGCAGGACCCCGGGGATTTTTATCCCCACAGGGACATCCTGGCCCGTTACAGAGAGCTGGGGGGAGAGCTGGTGACCTTCGGCTCCGACTGCCACAGGCCGGAACATCTGGCCCTGAAGCTGGAGGAAGCGGCGGAGTATCTCTTTTCCCTGGGCTTCCGGTATATGTGCACCTGGGAAAAACGCAGGCCTTCGTTTTTTGACATAAAGGACCCGTAATGAAAAAAACACTCGCCATACTTCTCCTCGTTGCGGCGGCGGCAGCCGCCCGGGCGGGGCTCCTCGCCCCCTGCGCCGACACGGCGGTATCGGGGGCCATTTCCGGCAGCATGGCCGCCGGAAGGGCCTACAGGCTCACCGCTCCCGGAACGTACAGGGGATCCCTGAACTACACCCGCCAAAACGGCAAAACCGGCTCCGCCGGCCTTTATTTCGAGGACACCGGCTGGTATATACCCTATGAAGACCTCTCCGGGGCCGCCGCGGAAGGCGCGGCCATAGGACCCGTTGCCGAAGAAAAGCCCTTCGTTTACAACGGCAGGCTCTACAGGCAGATATCCCCCGTCAAAGAGACCGCCGTTCCCGAAAAGGTGTTCAAAACGGCAGATTCCCGCCTGGGGCTGGGAATCCTGAAAAACGGCCGGCTTTCCCTGAACGTAGATTTCAAACGGCAGTATTTCCGGGGAGCGTCCGGATTTCTGTGCCAGGCCCCGGACGGCCTTTACGCCCTGGACAGGGCGGAGTTCGGAAAAGACAGCGTGGTTTTTTCCTGTCCGGAGATAAACGCCCGGGCGGAGGCGCGCTTCGTTCCAGAAGGCAGCCGCATAAAGATAACGGGCTCTCTGGGCCCTCTGGACCCCGCTCTCCCCTGCCTTGCCGAGACCATAGCCATGCATCTGGCGCTGGGCCCCTCCCTTTCGGAGAGCTGGCGCTTTATGAACGATCTTACCGCGGTGACCGTGGCTGACGGCCAGCTGCAGGAGCTTTGCGAAAGGCCCTTCGGCGCGCCTTTCTTTTATCCCCTGGCAGTGATGTTCCCCAAAAGCGCGGGCTACGCCCTGGCGCTGGCGGCGGAGCCCGGCAGCGCCCCGGCAAATATAAGCGGCAGCGGGCATCTGGGTTCCTTTTACGCAGTGTTCAAAGCCGAAAACTGTAAATGCGGCTTTTCCCTGAGCCTTTCCAAAACGTCTCCGGAATGGGGGATGAGAGAAGCCTTCCGCGATTATGCCGACGCGCACCCGGAGTGTTTTTCCCCGTCCGGCTCCGCCGAAACGGCGCCGGAAAAGCAGGCTCTTGAAAACAACGGCTCCTACGGCGCCGTTGCCGGCAGCTTTGACGGGCTTTCCCTGAGGGAATGTATGTTTGCAAGGGCAATGGCATACAAGCGGCCCGTATATTGCGACACAGACAAAACGGGAGCCGCCGCCATAGACGCGGCCGCGGAGGCCCTTGCCTTCGGCTTTATCCCCCGGTTCTCCGGCGACGTCCCCGCGGCGGCAAAGGCCTACGCCGCAGCAGCCGAAAAGCTGCAGCCTCTGGGCTGGCTGCCGGTGCCTCTGGCCTCATCCAACAACCCCGCCGTCACCACGGAGCGTTTCGGAGACGAAAAGGCGGAAAAATACTATCTGGTGTGCCGCAACACCACCCAAAAAAGCCAGCCGGCGGCGATAAGGGTATTCACCCTTCCCTCCGCAGACGTGGAAGTAAAGGAGATCATCCACCAAAACGCCGTCACCGCCCGCAAAGGGACCGTCAGCACGGTGCTCCTTCCGGGGGAAGCGCTGGTCTTTGAAGTGGAAAACAAGTGGAACAAATGATAAAAATCACCTTTTACGGCAAAAAGCCCGCCGGAAAAACGGCCTGCGCCCTGGGCTTTTTCGACGGAGTGCACAAGGGCCACAGAAAAATAATAAGGGAATGCGTCTCCGAAGGCAGGAACGGGCTTTCCCCGGTGGCCGTCACCTTCGACAAGCATCCCCTGAAAACCGTGGCGCCTTCCAAAGCGCCCCTGCTTATAAATTCCTTTCCGCAAAAGGTGCGATGCCTGCTGGAACTGGGGGCGGAAACGGTGGCGGCGGTGCATTTCGACCGGGAGACCGCTAACCTGCTGCCCGAGGATTTCGTGTGGTTCGTGCTGAAGGAAAGGCTGCAGGCAGCCTCGGTGGTGATAGGCAGCAATTTCCGCTTCGGCAGGGACCGGCAGGGGACCGGGGAGACCATGCGGCAGCTGGGAGAAAAATACGGCTTTGACACCAACATCATA
>JAGDAG010000070.1 GCA_017959625.1 Abditibacteriota bacterium
CCGTCAGGGCGGAGGTGTCGTCCGCCTTCATGCCGGCAAAGCACATGCCGGACTCTCCGCCGAAAAAGGAATACATATACTCTATGCTTATCCCTGCCGCAGCCACGGCTTCCACCACCTTGTGGAGGCCGCCGGGAACGTTTTCCATCTGCACCGCCGCTATCTCCGTGCGGCGCACCGAAAAGCCCTTTTCCTTAAGAGCGCGGCAGGCCTCTTCGGGCTTGTCCACTATAAGGCGCACAAGCCCGTAGTCGGTGGTGTCCGCCACGCATACGGATTTGATGGATATGCCGTTTTCCGCCAGAGCCCCCGTCAGGGGCAGCAGCCGGCCGGCCTCGTTTTCTATAAACATGGTGAGCTGAACAAGACTCATGACGCACCTCCTATTTGCCGTAAAGATCTCTTCTGTCTATAACTCTTTTTGCCTTTCCCGCGCTTCTCTCCAGGGTAAAGGGCTCCACCAGCTTTATCTTGGGGTTCAGCCCGATGGCGGAGTGAAGCTCGCTCTGCAGCTTTTTCTGCAGCCGCTCCAGCACCTTGATCTCGTCGAAGGGTATGTCGGAGGAGACCTCCACCCTTATCTCCAGGTTGTCCAGCACCGAGCCGTCTCTGTCCAGTATTATCTGATACTGGGGCTCAATGCCTTCCACGTTCACCAGCACAGTCTCTATCTGGGTGGGGAACACGTTCACGCCGCGGATGATGAGCATATCGTCGGTACGGCCCATCAGCCGTTTTATCCGGGCAAGGGTCCTGCCGCATCCGCAGGCCTCCCGGGTGAGGCTGGTTATGTCTCTGGTGCGGTACCGGAGAAGAGGGATGGCTCTGGAATTGATGCAGGTGAACACCGCTTCGCCCTTTTCGCCCTCGGGCAGGACTTCTCCTGTTTCGGGGTCGATTATCTCCACTATGAACATATCTTCGTTCACGTGCAGGCCGTTCTGCTCCTCGCACTCGAAGGCCACTCCCGGCCCCATGAGCTCAGTCATGCCGTATATGTCGTAGGCCTTGCAGTCGAGCTTCTTTTCGATGTCCTCCCGCATGGCCTTGGTCCAGGGCTCCGCGCCCAGGAAGGCCCGTTTTACGGGAAGGGTCTTCGGGTCGATGCCCAGCTGCGCCGCGGTCTCGATTATCTGCAGCAGATAGCTGGGGGTGCAGCAGATCACAGTGGAGCCGAAATCCCTGATAAGGGTTATCTGACGCTTGGTATTGCCGCTGGAAACGGGGATGGTGGTGCAGCCCAGGCGGTGGCTCCCTTCGTGGGCGCCCAGGCCGCCGGTAAACAGGCCGTAGCCGTATGACACGTGCACGACGTCGCTGGAATCCGTGCCGCCTCCGCAGAGGGTCCTGGCCATACATTCGCCCCAGTTTTCCAGATCCTTGGCGGTGTATCCGTTGACCACCGGTTTTCCCGTGGTCCCCGAAGAAGCGTGGACGCGGACTATATCCGAAAAAGGCACGGCAAACATGCCGTAGGGATACTGCTCGCGGAAATCGTCCTTCACGGTGAAAGGCACCTTTGCCAGGTCGGCAAGACAGTTGATATCGTCGGGCCGCAGGCCGAGTTTATCGAACCTTTCCCGGTACATGGGCACGTTTATATACGCATTGTTCACCTGACGCTTCAGCCTTTCCAGCTGAAGGGCTTCCAAAGCGTCCCTGGACATGCATTCGCGGTTGTAGTTGAAGTATTTCATTGTTACCTCCCGGATGATTACATTTTATTATAGCACAACCCCGGCGCTTTTTTCAACAAAAGCGGAAGACGGGCCCTCCGGGTCAGTCCAGAACTATGGCTGCGAATTCGTCTATCTCCTCCCGGGTGAGGCCTCCCGCCAGGGCGTAGTTGATCCACTTGTCCCTGAAGGTGTCTCCGGGGGTCTGTCTGGGGCATTCCAGGGCCAGCTTGTAGTGGTCCATGGTCCTGTATCTGCTTCCGTAAGCGCTGAAGCCGGTGAGCTCCACGTCCTTCAGAAGGTCGTTTTCCTTTACCCCCAGCAGCCCCTCCAGAAACATAAAGAAGCAGCCTGTCCTGTCGGCTCCGCCGGCGCAGTGGAGATAGGTGGGCCTCTTTTCCTTCAGATTGGAGAGCAGCTGCCGGAACACCCTGATATACAGTTCTCTGCC
>JAGDAG010000071.1 GCA_017959625.1 Abditibacteriota bacterium
CTTTGGTCTTGTCGTTGGTATAGATCTTGATGCCGCAGGGAGAAGTATTCAGGAAACGCCTTCTGGGATCCATCTGTTTGCAGATATTCATAAAGTTGCGGATCATGGGATGCTCTATGGTGGTGGCCCTGTATTCGCCTATGTCGCCGGCGGAGGCCAGCTCGTTGCCGCCGCACCATATGATAAGGGAGGCGTGATGCTTTCTGCGCCTGATATAGGTCTCCGCCACCCGGGCGATGGTGTCGCAGAACTCCTTGTCAAAGGGAGGCTCGTTGTCTATGCCGGAGGAGGACAGGGGGAACTCCTGCCATACCATTATCCCCGCTTCGTCGCACAGGTCGTAGAACTCCTCGTGAGGCAGCACGGCGCCGCCCCAGACCCTCAGGAGGTTGATGCCCAGATCCTTGTAGACGTCTATGAGCTCCTTGTATTCCTTATAGCCGCAGTCGGCAAAGTTCATATAAGGGGGCACCCAGTCGCAGCCCTGGATGAAGGTGCGGACCCCGTTTACCAGGCAGATCCAGCTGCCGGCAAACTCATAGGCCCCATCGGTCTGCTCCCAGTCTATATGCCTGAAGCCCACGCGCCTTGTGATCACTTCCACTGTGTTCCCGTCGGGATCTGCCACGGAATATTCCAGATCGTAAAGGGGCTGATCCCCGTTCAGGTTGCAGTGCCAGAGGTCAACGTCAAAGCCGGACCAGTTCATGGTGCAGCTGTAGCCTTCAAAGCTTTTTTCTTCGGCAAAGACTATCCTGCCGGCCTTGCTGAGCACCGCTTTGGCAGTATAGGCTACCGGCTCGGCGAAATTCGCGGTGATATCGAGTATGCCCTTTTTGTTTTCAAAATCGGCGTCGGCGTCCACGTCCAGATACTCTATGGGCGTTTTGTCAACTGTGGATATATATATTTTGTCCCATATGCCTGTCTGCACCATTCTGCAGGTCCAGTCCCAGCTATAATAGAACCGGCACTTGGGGACGGTCATTTGGCTGGTCCTGCCGAACTGGCCCTGCCAGGCGGGAGCCTTGCAGGTGAAGGCTATGCGTATCCAGTTTTTTTCGGCCCTGGGCTTTTTGAGCTCGACTTTGACGGGCATATACGAATTGGCAAACGAATAAACAAGCTTGCCGTTAAAGAAAATATCGCCGGAAAAATCCAGGCCTTCACAGTTCAGATAATAGGTTTTGTTTTTGTCCGCAAATACCTCGTCGGGGATCTCCGCGTCAAAAAGCCATTCCCTGTGTTCTATCCATTCTATCTTCCTGTAATTCAGGCCCACGTTCCAGTCTTCGATATAGCCGGCGTCCAGGAGCGCCTTCTGCACCGAACACGGGACGCTGACCATGATGGCGGGGACCTCGCACAAAGGCGTCTCGCCTATCTCCATCGTTTGCTGCATACGCCAGTATTCCGGCGTCCAGCCCGACATCCTCCACTTTATGGAAGTCAGATCAAAAGAAGTTTTCATTCAAATCTCCGTTACAAAAAATCAAAATGCCACAATACTTCAACTCAATTATATCATAAAAATCCGGGCAAAAAACAAAACTTTATGATTCATGATAAAAAGTCAGCATATGGATCTCCGGACGGCATCTGAAACGGATGCGTATAGCCGAAGTCCCTATCCCCCGGGATACTATGAGCATAGTCCTTCCGGCATCCGTTCCAAGGACGGAGGACAGCTTTTCGGGAGAGTAAACTCCGCCGTTTATGTCGTTGTTTTTATCCATATGGGTATAAACTATATCAAAAAGCGGCAGCCGCACCTGTCCGCCGTGGGTATGGCCGCTGAGGACAAGGTCGGGCCTGTAGGGTAAGATATCATCGATGCAGGAAGGCGTATGGCACAGACAAACGGTATAAAGGTCCTGCCCGTCACCGGAGAAGGCTTTTTGGAAGTCTGCTTTATTGCATTCTTCAAAATTATCAAGCCCGACGAGCCGGACGGCTCCGCCGCCCGCGGTAAACGTGAGGGAGCCGTTGTCCAGAGAGACGAGGCCGATCCTTTTGTATGCTTCGGCCATCTCCCGGTGATCGACGTAAGGCTTATATTCCGAATTGCCGCTGACGTAATAGATACCTTCCAGGGAATCTATACTGTCCGTCACTTTCTTCAGAGCGTCGGCGCAGGCTTCCTTGAACATCAGATCGCCGGTGATGACGCATATATCGGCGCTTCCCGCCTTTTTGAGGCAGCCCGCAAGGGTCCTTTCCAGCCGGCCGTATTTCGAGGTATGGATATCAGACAAAAAAAGCATTTTTTTGCCGTCGAATTCTTTGGGGATACGCGGCGATCTGACGTCTATGGCCGTTATCCCGAACCAGTAAGGTTCAACGGCGGTTATGTATATCGCGATGATCACTATCAGCGCAGCGACGGCGCACAAAAGGGCATGCAGGATCAACTCGCCGGTCTCCCGTCTATGACGCGCTCGTCTCCGGTCTCATACACCTCATAGCCCGGCCTGAGCACCAGGAAATCATCGCCGGATACGTCGCCGGCGACAAAGGCTCTCAGGAGAGAATAGTCTTCGGTCTCCTTCACAAGGTCCCAGCCGATGCGGCGGCAAATATCATTAAGATAGGCGATACTCCGGGAATCGTCACGCCGGGGATCCCCAATGAACATGGCCCGGCGATAGTTTTTGATCCATCCGGTCTCCATCTCAAACAAAAATTCTCCGTTGTCTTCACCGTATTTTTCCGTCAGTTTGTTCCGAAGCTCCCTTTCGCCCTCCGGATCAAGAACGAACTGTTCGGAATCCGCTTCCCTGTTTTTTATGGCTTCCAGCCATCCCGGAGTAAAAAAATAAGTGCCGGTCAGCTCTTTGAAGAGCTTCATATATCTTGCGCGCGAACCCAGGGCAAAGGTTATACAGTCGTGGGCCCGGATAAACACGCAGGGGGTCTCAAGAGCGCGCAGGCCCACCACGGCCCTCCCGCACAGCCCGAGACAGAAAAACATATAACTGTACAGGCCCGAGCAGGAGTTTATTTGTTGCTGAAGATACTCTTTGAGCCGCTCCGTATCTCTGTGAAGGGTCATTGATATCACGTTCACGTCAAAGGACGAGCCGCTTTCTTTCAGAAGCCCTCTCACCACCGTTTCCTGGGGACGGCAGACGTACAGCGCGGCTTTATTCATTGTCTTTATTCCGGGTTTTTGCCCTTCCGGAAGTTTTTTCGGAATAACCGCACCCGGGATCGATACATACATACCCCGTCACTCTGTTCCGGAACCGGCGTTCACACATCATTTTGCCGCAAACGGGGCATTTTTTATCCGCAGGCTTATCCCAGGAAACAAAATCGCATTTGGGGTAATTGTCGCAGCCGTAAAAGGACCTGCCTTTCCTGGATTTCTTTTCCACTATGTTCCCGCCGCATTTGGGGCACAGGACGCCCACGGGATTATCCATGGGAACCGTGCCGCTGCACCTGGGATAATCGGAACAGCCCAGAAACTCTCCGTACCGCCCTTTCCTTACCACCATAGGCTTTCCGCACAAAGGGCAAAGCCGGTCGGTGACCTTGGGGGCAGGCCTTTCAACTTCCATTTCCAGATTGGCTGCATCCAGTTCTTCGCGGAAAGGTTTATAAAGGGAGGCAAGAAGGCTGGTCCATTCCACGCTGCCTTCCCCTACCTTATCCAGCTGGTTTTCAACGTTTGCGGTATATTCCACGTCCATGATGTCAGGAAAATGCCGGCAAAGCTTTTTGTTGACAAGCCGGCCAAGCTCGGTAGGCCTGAATTTCTTTTCAACGAGTTCCACGTATTCGCGGTCAAGGATGGTTTTGATGATGGCATGATACGTGCTGGGGCGGCCTATGCCGTTGGCCTCCATGGTTTTTACCAGAGAAGCCTCCGTATAGCGGGCGGGAGGCTCGGTGAAATGCTGCAGCGGATCGAGCTTTTCCAGCGAAAGGGCGTCCTCTTCTTTCATTTCCGGGAGAGGAGGCATTTCCTCGGCGCTTTTTTTCGCATCTTCCTTTTCTTCGACATATACCTTTGTAAAGCCCGCAAATTTCATTTGCGAACCTTCCGCTCTGAATATACAGTCTTCCGCGCTTATTTCCGCCTTGAGCACGTCATAAACCGCCGCCGCCATCTGGGACGCCAGAAAACGCTGCCATACAAGCCTGTAAAGCTTTCTCTGGTCGGGAGTAAGATATACCTCCACGGAAGACGGGTCTCTGTAAACGGACGTAGGCCGTATGGCCTCGTGAGCGTCCTGAGCGTTGTTTCTGTTTCTGGATCTGTAGCTGGAAACGTAGTCCCTGCCGTATTTTTCCTGTATATATCTGCCTGCTTCTTCCTGGGCGTCGGAAGATATGCGGGTCGAATCGGTACGCATATAAGTTATGAGGCCCACGTGCCCGTCGCTCCCCAGATCTATGCCTTCATAAAGCTGCTGGGCAACGCTCATGGTGCGGCTTGTGGAGAAGCCCAGTTTTCTGGAGGCTTCCTGCTCGAGGGTACTTGTGACAAAAGGAAGGGCGGGTCGCTTTTTTGAATCCGAGCGTTTCAGCTTTTTTACCGTGTATGACGCTCCTCTGAGGGTGTCCGCCACCCGGGCGGCCTCGGCTTCATTTTTCAGAGAGGGCTTCTTTCCGCCTTTGAGAGCAAGCTGAGCCTCAAAGATACCGCCCTTTTCCGTTTTCAGGACCGCCGATATAGTCCAGTATTCTTCCCGGACAAAGGCTTCGATCTCGTCTTCCCTGTCACAAACGAGACGGACGGCCACCGACTGGACCCTGCCGCCGGAAAGCCCCTTCTGGATCTTTTTCCAGAGAAGAGGGCTCAGCATATAGCCCACCACTCTGTCAAGAAGCCTTCTCGCCTGCTGGGCGTCAACAAGATTCATATTTATATCGGAAGGGTGCTTAAGGCTCTCCGTGACTGCTTTTTTGGTTATCTCGTTAAAAGTGATGCGCCGCGCGTTCTGAAGGCCCAAAAGCTCCTTCAGGTGCCAGCTGATCGCTTCCCCTTCCCTGTCGGGGTCGCTGGCAAGATATACCACGTCTGCCTTTTTGGCGGCAGCCTTAAGATTGTTTATCACGTCCTTTCGTTCCGGGATAGGTTTGTACTCCGGAGCGAAACCGTTGTTTATATCGATACCCAGCGTTTTCTGCGGCAGATCCCGCACGTGCCCCATGCTTGCAAGGATATTGTATTCCTTGCCCAAAAAGCTCTGGAGCGTTCTTGTTTTTGCCGGAGACTCAACTATTATAAGTGCCTTGCTCATCTCGATCTCCATCGGAAATTAGGGGGTTCCCCTTTATGAGATTATACCATATTCGGAAAAAAAAGCAAATATCAAAACAAAAAGCGCGCGCTGCAGTCCCCGATAAAACTTGCGGCCTGCGGCGCCGTAAATGTTGCATTTTTTTTCCGCTTATATTAAAATATAGGTGTAGGAATTTCATTTCAGGAGTTAATTATGAAAAAATTAATGCTTTTGGCAGTAGTTCTCGTTGCGGCAGTGCTTTTTGCAGGCTGCGGCAAAGACGAGGGGAGCGCCCCTATAGTCAAACTGCCCGGAGTTTCCAAAAATGTCGCCACCGTTGACGGATTGAATATCACCAGCAAAGAGTATCAGACCTATCTCCACGACAATTTCGGCGAGCAGGCGCTGTCTTCTCTTATCAGCGATAAGATCCTTGAGAAATGGGCCATCGATCTTGACGCCGCGCCCACAAAAGAGGATATAGAAAAATTTACCGCGCAATTCAAGGACAGCCCCAACTATAAATTCCAGTCCATGCAGGTCAACCCTGCTGTTCTTGACAAGCAGATCGCCAAGCTGGCAAAGCAGCAGGCCGTCCTTGCAAACATAGCAAAGAAGCTTGCTCCCGCAAAAGACAGCGAGATCGAAAAAATGTACAAGGAGAACAAGGAGCAGTATCAGAAACCCGCCCGGACGGAATACACCATCGTCATGCTGGGGTCGGACAAGAAAAAGGCCGAAGATGCCGCGAAAGAACTTTCCGCCTTTTCTCCCGACGACACCGCGTTCCGCGAAAAGCTGTTTGAACTCAGAAAAGAAGACAGCAACATATCCGCACTTCCCAATATGACCGAAGATATCCTTGAAACGGACAAGGCGGTGAAGGATGAAGCCGTTAAACTGAAAGACGGCGAATGGTCAAAGGTCGTAAAAATGACCCCCACCAATCCCGAAACCAAGGAAGAGAGCTACTGCATCGTATGCGGCATAAAGCGCGATAAGGAAGAAAAGACTCTGGACGACGTCAGGGACGAGATATCCGCAATGGTCAGCATCACGAACCTGAGCAAGAACGACAAGTTCAGAGACGATCTTGAGAAGCGCAGGACCGAAGCGGAGATAACCATCAACATCCCCGAATACAGCGATCTTGCCGATCAGTTCAAGAGCCCCAATCCTTCCGCCGGAGGAATGTAAGAACACAAGCAGGCTTCGGCCTGCTTTTTTTTTATTCTTATGAGACTTGCATTAATACTTCTTTTTCTGATGATATGTCTTTGTATCCCCGCCGACGCCCGGAAGGATATCACCTCTTCTCTCCAGGCGCAGGTCGACAAAAAGGGAAAGATCACTCTTCCGGACGGAGAGTTCTCTATCAGCCGTCCCGTCAAAGTCTATTCCGATACTTCAATAGAGGGAAGCGGCAAAACCGAGATAGTCGTTGACGGTTCCTTCAACGCCTTTGAGATATTCGACGGGGCGCCCGAAGGACGCATAAGCAGAGTCTCGGTATCCTCGCTAACGGTCAGATGCCCGTCTCCTTCGGCTGTTTCCGCAGTGTTCGCCAAATCGGTGGAAAGCCTTACGGTGGACGGGCTGAAAACCGAAAATATGGCGGGAGTAAGAGTAGAACACTTTGAAGCTGCGCGAAATAATCTGAATAAAAACATAATAATAACAAACTGTTCCTTTTCGGGAAACAAGGCCCCCGTCCAGGGAATAGAGATCGACTGGACAGACACCTTCAGAATAGAGAACTGTACCGTGACCGGTTTTCTCCACGGGATACAATTCTGGGGCGGCGACAGCGACGTAAGAAGAGGCGGCCTGCATAAAAACATGGGTTTTCTGAAAAACGGCATCATCTCGGGATGCAGAGCGTCACACCATGAAGGCGGAGGCATCTGGGGCAGCATGGGCGAAAACATCAGGATAAAAAACTGCTCTGCCGAGGATTGCGGCGACGTGGGCATCGATTTTGAAGGCTGCACAAACTGTTCTGCCGAGGACTGCGCCGCTGCCGACTGCAAGAACGGCAACTACTCCACCTTTCAGTACTGCACCGGCAATATAGTATTCAGAAACTGCCGTTCCGTATTCAGCAAAGCCCAGACCGGTATCCTCGGCACCTGCCATTATTTCAACGGAAACGAAACTCAGGACACCGACTATCAAAGCGTGACCTTTGAGAACTGCAGGTTTCAAAGCCGGGTCTATTCGGTAATAAAACCGTGGCACAGCCTTCACTCGTTTACTCTTCGAAACTGTGTCCTCAAAAATACGGCCCTTGATACTGGGTCCAAGCGCCTTGATATACTCAGGGTGGAAGACAACGCCTTTACCTTTGACGAAGGAAACGCAGACCTTGCTGGGATATACGCAGCTATCGACACTCCGGTCTCCCGCAAAGCGCCTGTTCTTTTTGTCACCGGCAACACGCTGACAGCAAAACGGGGAGAGATCGGCATCCGGCTTCTCAACAAGTCGTCTGCCGAAGTTTCCTTTGTGTGCCGCGGAAACGATATCCGCGGGTTCAAAGAAAAGCAGGCCGCCGAAAATGCGGGGACGGGCGCTCTGACGGTTTACGGCTTTGAAGGAAGGACCGCAGGGGACGTTCGGACAGAATGACCCGCAACAAACGTTGCTTTATACGGCGTAAATATGATAAAATTTAATTAACAGCATAAAGTTTTATTATTAAAGAGGAAGGTTATATTTTGAGCAGATATTTCGGAACAGACGGTATCAGAGGCATCGCCAACTCTCAGCTTACGCCTCTCACCGCTTTCAAACTCGGCACCGCTTTAGGCAAATGGCTCGGAGAAACCGCCGAAAGGCCTGTGGTCGTCATAGGAAAAGACACGCGCATGTCGGGAGACCTGCTGGAAGGAGCCCTTACCGCAGGCCTGTGCAGCATGGGTACAGACGTGATCCCCGCCGGAGTGATAACCACCCCCGGCGTGGCGTTTCTGACCAGAGAATTCGATTTCCTTAAAGCGGGTATAGTGATCTCCGCATCCCATAACCCCATGACGGACAACGGGATCAAGGTATTTTCGGAAGCGGGCGGCAAGCTGCCGGACGAAGTCGAGGACAAGCTTGAAGACTATATGGACGCCTACAAGACCTTTGACCTTGTGGAAGGGGCAGCCGTAGGCCGGGTTCAATACCGTCCGGATTTTCACGAGAAGTATATAGCGTTTCTTCGGAACGCCGTCCCCATAGATCTCTCGGATATGAAAATAGTTGTGGACTGCGCCAACGGAGCGTCAAGCGGTTATGCAAAAGAATTGTTTGAAAGCATGGGCGCAAAGGTGACGGCGATCAACGATGCGCCGGACGGCGTCAACATCAACCTTGGCTGCGGTTCTCTTCATCCCGAAGGGATGTGCAGCAAAGTGACCGAAACAGGTTCGGATATCGGCTTTGCTTTTGACGGAGACGCAGACAGGGTGATCATGTCCGACAGCAAAGGAAGAGTGGTTGACGGCGACAGAATGATGGCGATATACGGCCTCAGCCGCAAAAGGCATTCGTCGCTGCCTGCGGATATGGTGGTAGGCACAGTGATGAGCAATATCGGCCTGGAAAAAGCCCTGTCCACCGAAGGCATCACGCTCCACCGCTCCAAAGTCGGAGACAGATACGTATCCGAAGACATGCACAAGTTCGGCGCCATCGTGGGAGGCGAAAAATCGGGGCATATAATGTTCCACGAGATCCTTCCCAGCGGAGACGGGATGCTTACGGCGCTTATGATAATGAAAGTCCTCAGGGACGAAAAAAAGCCTCTTTCAGAGCTTTCGGACGAGATCAAAGAATACCCGCAGCTCCTGGTCAACGTGCGTGTCGCAGACAAGACAGGCTGGGATACGGATCCCGAGATCGCAAAGGCTCTCGCCGCCGGAGAAAAACGGCTTGAAGGCAGAGGGCGGATAGTTTTGAGGCCCTCCGGCACCGAACAGCTTATAAGGGTCATGGCAGAAGGTCCCGATCAGAAAGAAGTGGACGAAGTTGTGAACAGCATAGCGGAAGCCATTAAAAAAGCCATGGGTTAAAACAAAAAAACGGAAGAGAAGGCAGCGCCTTCTCTTTTTTTTCAAAAAAAAGCGCAGCAAAGGCTGCGCTTTTTCGTCTGTCTGAAAATCAAAATCTAACTATAGATCTCTTTTGCTCTGTTAACGAGAGCGGTAAAGGTCTCCGGATCGGCTATAGCGATCTCGGAAAACATTTTTCTGTCTATCTGTACGTTCAGCTTGGTCATAGCGGAAATGAATTTGCTGTACTGCATCCCGTTAAGCCTGCAAGCTGCATTTATCCTTGCGATCCAGATCCTGCGGAAATCACGTTTTCTGTTACGTCTGTCTCTGTAAGCATAATTACCGGATTTCATAACAGCTTCTTTAGCTGTTTTGAACAATCTGGATTTACCGCCCCAGTAACCCGAGGCGTCCTTAAGTATCCTGTGGTGACGCTTATGCGTCATGATTCCTCGCTTGACGCGTGGCATAATAAACTACCTCTTGAATTTCAAATGATTTACCGAAAGCAGTTCGGGTCACGCTAACCCGGGGACCTGCTTCTTCACTACCTTGGCAAAGCCCTTGGAAACTCCACCCTTCTGAGAAAGCCTTCTGAGAGCAGACTTGCTTTTTGCCATCTTCAGATGGTTCATCCCGGTGGTATTTCTCATGATCTTACCGGTACCGGACTTTGAAAATCTCTTGGCAGCAGTTTTACAAGTTTTCAGTTTTGGCATATCTAACCTCTCTAATCTGTCGGAGCAAGTATCATATTCATAAACTTTCCTTCCATGGAAGGAGCCTTTTCTAATTTGCCCGAACCGGATTCAACAATGATACGCGAAAGCTTTTCAAGCTGCGCGACAGCGATCTCCGGATGGGTGGCCTCGCGGCCTCGGAACATGAGCGATACTTTGACCTTGTTGCCCTGACCGAGAAACTTTTTGGCGGCGTTGACTTTGACGTCAAAGTCTTGTTCTTCGATGTGAGGCCGGAACTTAATGGTTTTGATATCGACCTGTTTCTGTTTCTTTGCCGCTTCTTTTTTCCGTTTTCCCTGGTCGTACTTGAATTTGCCGTAATCCATCACACGGCAAACGGGAGGATCGGCATGAGGAGCTATCTCAATGAGATCCAACCCTTTCTCCCTGGCATATTGAAGCGCATCGCGGACGGATACTATACCCATCTGCTCATCATCGGCGCCGATCAGACGGATCTGGGGCGCTCTGATACGCTCGTTTATGTTGAGTTCCTTTTCTTTAGATATGATCTTACTCCATAATACATAAAATTGCAGCGCAACGGAAAGATTCGGAGAACGAGGGGACATTCCTTCATCTCTGCAAGACGCTTGGGGGCATAAGAATGCAGCCGTTTTGCCGTAAATGTGAAACGTTTGTATTTCACATTACTATATTATACCACAATACCGGACGTTTTTAAAGGTTTACCGCTAAAAAAAAGAGATTTTTTTGTACTGCACAAAAACTGCCTTTGTGATATAATATAAACGGACTAACACAATTACCGGAGGATCAAATGACAGACGTAGTATGTCTCGGCGAACTTCTTATCGACTTCACTACCCTTAACAGCGGCGAAAGCGTGATCGACAGCGAATGCTTTACAAAAAATGCCGGCGGCTCGCCCGCCAATACCTGCGTGGGAGTCGCGGCCCTGGGAGGATCCAGCGCTTTCCTGGGAAAGGTGGGCAACGATTCCTTTGGCAAGTTTTTATACAAGACCCTCAAAGACAAGGGCGTAAACGTTTCCGGACTGCGGCTTTCCGGCAAAGCCATGACCAAGCTGGCTTTTGTGGATAACATCACGCCGGACGACCGGAGTTTTATCTTTTACGGCAAACCCTCTGCAGACGAGCTATACGATACCGACGATCTGGAAACCGGCATCATATCCGACAGCAAAGTATTCCATTTCGGTTCCATCGCCCTGGTAAACGACTGCGTATACAGCGCCGCCGTAAGGGCGGCGGGCATAGCCCGCGCCAAAGGCGCTCTTATAAGCTACGACCCCAACATCCGCCTGAACATGTGGCCAAGCGAAGCCGCGGCAAAACAGCGGACGGCCGAATGCCTTAAAATGGCGGATATAGTAAAAATGTCCGACGAAGAAATGGAGATCGCCACCGGGACCAACGACATAAACGAAGCCCTGGATATCCTCAGCCTTATGGTAGTGAAGATCGCAGTCATAACCCAGGGCAGCAAGGGCGTTTCCTACCGCTGGGGCTCCCTGAAGGGGTTCGTTCCCGCTTATGACGTAGTATCCGCCGACGCCACTGGGGCCGGGGATTCCTTTGCCGCCGGCCTTTTGTTCCAGATCGCCCGGCAGAACAAGCCTGTGGACCAATACGACGAAGCCCTTGTCCGTGGAGTGATCGCTTTTGCGGCAAAGGTCGCCGCCATAGTGGTGACAAAACAGGGCGCGATACCCGCCATGCCGTCCTTTGAGGAAGTGGCTGCGGCCGATATCAAACTGAAGGAATAGCGTTTCGGGGCTGCTTTACGCAGCCCTGTTTTTTTTTGGAACAAACAAACAGCCGTATCTTCAGACGGGCA
>JAGDAG010000001.1 GCA_017959625.1 Abditibacteriota bacterium
AACACGCTCAGGGAAAAGGGGCTTGACACCGAGGCGTCGGGATACGTGCTTATGACTCTTGTCAACGTGTATGAAAAGGATCTCACCGTCCTGCCCACCCACAGGGTGGTGTTCGGGCTGGACGGGGCAAAGGTCCGCGCGTTTCCGGAAATGCTTGCAAAACGCTTCCGCATAGTCCCCGTATCCCGGGAGTCCGTCGCTGAGGCGATGGCGGGAAAAAACATCGGCATGGCGTCTTGCGAGGGAGTTTTTGTTCTGGAAAAGCTGCCCGGCACCGAGCCCGACGTCGAGGGTTCGGCCTATACCAGAGCGCTGGAGCTTACGCTTTTGCACAAATGCATCCTGGAGGATATGCTGGGCATCGATAAAAAGGTGCTGGCGGCCCATACCAACGTGATTTATACAAGAAGCGCCGAAGAGGCCCTCGGGCTGGTTTCTTCCGGAAAGGCCCAGCTGGCTTTTCTCTGCAACGACATCCCGGTGAAGGCCATTCTCGATATCGCTTCGGCGGGGGAGAAGATGCCCCAGAAAGCCACCTATTTTTACCCCAAGCTGCTTTCCGGGCTGGTGATCCGAAGCCTGAAGTAGAGGTGTGATATGCCGGTTATACGTTCCAGAACAGGTTTCAAATGGGATTACTGCGCCACTGCCAGCGAATATATCGCTCTGCCCCGGAACACCATGAAGGGGCAGGTGGGCTGCGTCAGTTTTCTGGATATGGGCTTCAACGCCAACGTGGATCTTGTGGGCAGAGAGGATATGCCTCTCGTCTCTCCTTTCGTTATCGCCGACGGCGAAGAGATCACCCGGAGCGCGGATTTCCGCCTTGAGAAATACTGGATCCCCGTTTACGGTTTTTCCGGCAGCGAGGTCTCCGCTTCCCTGCGGCTCATTACCCCCATAACCCGAAAGGGCTTCATCTGCCGCCTTGAGGTAAAAAACGCCGGCAGCCGGACGGTAAAGGCCGAATGCGGCTTCCGGGGGGCGTTCAAGGATATCCTTCTCACCAGCAAGGCCCTTACCAGGCTGAAATGCGACAAGCTCATAACCATACCTTCCCGGGAAAAGAATATGGTGCTTCTCAAGGGCGAGCGGGAGGACACTCTTTTTGCCATGTGCCTTCTGAACGGAAGCGAACTCGACGCCGAGGTCTCGGTTTGCGACCTGCAGATGTCCGGAGACCCCAGGGATTCCCTGGACTATTGTTACGAGATGTCCATAGAGACGGAGCTGGCTCCCGGAGAGAGCTTCGTTCTGCCCCTGTATGCCGGCATAGGCAAAAAGGATATATCCGCCGTTTCCGCCGCCAGAGAGCTGATGTATCAGGGCGCGGACAGGCTGGAGGACAATCTGAAAAAGTGGCTGGACAGGCATATCATCCACTGCGGCGGCGACGAAGAGCTGAAAAGGCTCGTCAACGAGAATTCGTTTTATAATTTCTTTTACAGCCAGGGAGTGACTCTGGATACCGAGGAAATGGCTATAGTTTCCGCCAGAGACTCCAAAAGCTCGGCCTGCGGCGTATATACCGACGACGATTCCCTGCTGCGTTCCATATTCGGAGTCAAGCAGATAAGCCAGAGCCAGGCCCGGAAGCATCTGCAGTATGCTTTCGGCATCCAGGCGGAAAACGTGGGGGTTTTGTCCCGCACCATAAACGGAAGGGTGCTGGAGCCCGGCATGAAGCTGGATTCCATCTGCGCTCCCATCAGGGCGCTGCAGGATTATATCGAGACCACCGGCGACCTGTCTATCCTGTATCTCAACGATATCCAGGATCACGTCAGCTACGTTCAGGACATCCTGGGCACCCAGTATCACGGTATGGATTATATCATGGAGACCCTCTACGACGTGTCCGGCAATTACACCCAGTATCCGTATCTGTGCGTCCAGAACGTCCTTGCCTGGAAGATACTCACGGATATCAGCATGCTTTACAACAGGATCAGGGATCTGGACCGCAGCAAGGAAGCCATGAACGTTGCCGATTCGCTGAAGCTGGCCATTATGAAAAGCTTCGTTTTCGAAGGCGCGGACGGCCCCCAGTTTGCATGGGCCGTGGATATGGAAGGCGGCTATATCTTTGACGACGATCCTTCCCTCAGCCTGCTGATGCTCCCCTTCTGGGGCTTCTGCGAAAAAAACGATCCCGTGTTCCTCAACACCCGGAAGTTTATCGCAGGCCTCCGCAGCCGCGAGCCGAAGAATATGAAAAACGAGATAAATACTCTTATAAACAGCGCTTTATGCGGAGACAAAGATACCGCCGAGGGCATAATGAAGGGCTGGATAAAGAAAGCGGCGGAGACCGGCGGGGAAGAGCTGGGGGCGGATCCCCACGCTTCGCTGTGCGGCATCCTGGCTTTTGCCCTTAAAATGCTTTACGGAGACAGGCTCAGGATGCCGGGGGCGTCGGCGTTGTTTCAGAAGACTCCCACAGAGTCGCTGTTTCACAAATCGCCCACGGTAAAGCTGAATTACAAAAAAGCGAGGGTATAAAAATGGAACGCGTCAGGCTTTTGGATATTTTCGTCCATGACGTCTCTCTTGAAGAAGTCCTGGAGCAGATAACGAAATGGTGCCGCGAAAAAGGCGCCCATCAGGTGGTGACTGCCGATGCGTATATGGTGGACCTGGCTTCCTCGGATCCCGTGTTCAGGCAGCTTATGCTGGACGCGGATCTGGTGACCCCCGATTCCTCCGGCGTGCTCCTTGCTTCGCGCCTTGCCGGGACCCCCATCAAAAACAAGGCTTCCGGCTGCGTCATAGCCGAAAACCATTGCCGCATATCCGGCAGGGAAGGGCTGAAGATCTATTTTCTGGGGGCGTCGGAAAAAGCCAACACCGGCGCTGCGGAAAAAATGCAGGCGGCGTATCCCGACATGCTTTTTGCCGGCAGGCATGACGGCTATTTTTCGCCGGAGGAAAGCGCCGGCGTTGCCGCCGCCATAAAGGAGACCGGAGCGGATATCGTTCTGGTGGCCCTGGGCATCCCCAAGCAGGAATACTGGATAAAGGAATTCCTTCCCGCCTCCGGCGCTTCCGTGGGCATCGGCATCGGAGGGACCTTCGACGTCATGAGCGGAAACGTGAAAAGGGCGCCGGTGTTTTTTCAGAAGCTTTATCTTGAGTGGCTTTACCGCTTTCTGCAGGCCCCAAAAAAAAGCTACAAGCTGGGGCGTTTGCCGGGCTTTTTTCTCAAAGTGCTCAAAAACAGGAACAAAAAGGACAACAGTTGAATCATTATGAGTAAACCGGATCTTATAATCACAGGCTCGGTAGCCTTCGATACCGTAAAAACCAGAACCGAAGAAAAGCAGCGCGTCCTGGGAGGGGCGGCGGTGTACGCTTCCGTAGCGGCGGCCAAATTCTGCCGTCCCGGCATCATTTCCATAGCCGGAAGCGATTTCCCCGCAGAATACAAAGAGTATCTCACCCGTATGGGCGTGGATATCACGGGACTTGCCGAGGGGGGCGGCAAAACCTTCAGCTGGGCGGGCTCCTACGAAAAAGATACCAACGAGGCTGTGACCCTTGACACGCAGCTCAACGTTTTCGAAGGCTTCGACCCCCACATGCCGGACAGCTACAAAGGCGCCGGCACGGTTTTTCTGGGAAATCTGGACCCGCGGCTCCAGCTGCAGGTGCTGGCGGAAAACCCCCATATCGCTTTTTCCGCCTGCGACACCATGAATTTCTGGATAGACTGCGCTCCGGAGCTTTTGCGGGAGGTGTTCAAAAAGGTTTCCGTGATATTCATCAACGAAAAGGAAGCCTGCCAGGTCACCGGCGAACGTTCTCTCGTGCCTTCGGGGCAGAGGCTGCTGGAGTTCGGCCCGGAATACGTGATAATCAAGCTGGGGAAATACGGCGCCGCCGGCTTCGGCAAAAACGGCGAGCTGTTCATCATCCCCTGCGTCCCCCTGGACTATGACGTAGTGGACCCCACCGGGGCGGGGGATTCCTTTGCCGGTTCGTTTATGGGATATCTTTCCGTCAGGAAGCGCATCACCTTCGGCGACGTCAAACAGGCTATGGTCATCGGCACGGTAGTAGCGGCCCAAACCATTTCCGGTTTCAGCACCTCCGCTTTGGATATACCCGACAGGTCCCGGATACTGAGGGAAGCCGTGGATTTCTCCCGCTGCTTTGCCCTGTAAAGAAGTATGCAGCTCAGCGACTTTGATTATTATCTTCCGGAAGAGCTCATAGCCCAGAAGCCTCTCGAAAACAGAGATGCGTCGCGGCTTCTGGTGCTGGACCCGGAAACGGGAGAAACGGAGCACAGGCATTTTTACGATATCTGCGATTACCTTCTGCCCGGCGATCTGCTGGTATTCAACGATACCAAAGTGAGCAGCTACCGGCTTTTCGGGCGCAAGTCCACCGGAGGCAGGGTGGAATGCCTGCTGACGCAGAAGCTGGAGACGAACCTTTACAAAGCCGTGGTGAGCCCCGGCAGAAGGCTTCCGGAAAATACTGTCTTCCGCCTGGACTGCGGCCTTGACGTAAAAATACTCCGCCGTTACGAAACGGGGGAAAGGCTCATACGGTTTTTGTCGGAGGGAGACGCCGATCCCGTGATAAAAAAACACGGCCTGGTGCCCCTGCCTCCGTATATCCATGAAAAACTGGAAGACTACGGCCGTTACCAGACCGTATATGCGGATCCGGAGGGTTCCGCCGCCGCCCCTACCGCAGGGCTCCATTTTACAAAGGAGCTTCTGGCTAAAATAAAGGATATGGGCGTGGAGTCCGCCTTCGTGACCCTCCACGTGGGCATAGGCACCTTCCGCCCCATACGCTGCGACAATATAGACGAGCATATCATGCATTCCGAGCGGTATATCATTCCCGGCGCCACCGCGGAAAAGGTGAAAAACGCAAAGGGGCGCATAATCGCCGTGGGCACCACCTCCGTCAGGGCCCTGGAAAGCGCCGCGGAGGGCAGAAGGCTTTTGCGGGAGGAAGAGGCGGACAGCCGGCTCTTTATCCGTCCGCCTTACGATTTTAAGATCGCGGACGGGCTCATAACCAATTTCCATATACCAAAATCCACCCTGCTGCTTCTGGTGAGCGCTCTTGCCGGCAGGGAGAACATACTTTCGGCCTACAAAGAGGCCGTAGAGCTGCGGTACCGCTTTTTCAGCTTCGGCGACGCTATGTTCATCAAGCCGAAAAGGGGAGCCTTTTCCGGAGAAAATCGGGCATGAACGGACCCGGGCAATACAGGGAGCTGCCTCCTTTTTACGACGCTCTCATGAAAAACGTGCCTTACGGCTACTGGGCGGAATATATAGAAAAACTGTTCGAAAGGTATTCCTTCCGGCCGGCTTCCGTCCTGGACGTGGCCTGCGGTACCGGGACCATGACCAAAGCCTTTGCCGATATGGGCATGGAAGCGGTGGGGATAGATATTTCCCCCGGAATGACGGAATGCGCCAAAAGCAAGTATCCCGGGCTGGAGTTTTTGTGCCGGGACGCCGCGGACTTCGACCTGGGAAGGCAGTTCGACGCCGCGGTGAGCCTTTTTGACAGCCTGAATTACATAACCGACCGGAGCCGCCTGCAGGAGGCTTTCCGTTGCGTTGAAAAGCATCTGCGCCCCGGCGGGTATTTTATTTTTGATATGAACACCATATACGCCCTTTCCATGGACTTTTTCCGGCAGGCGGACCTTGAAGGCTGGCCGCGTTACATCTGGAAGCCCCGGTGGGACCCCAAGACCCGCCTGTGCGAGGTGGATATGACCTTTGAGATAAAAAACGAAGACGGCAGTATCAGCGAAGTAAAGGAAAAGCATATACAAAAGGGCTACAGGCAGAAGGAGATACTTTATATGCTGGGCGAAGCGTCCCTTTCCTTTGTGGAGGCTTTCGACGCCTATACCTTCAACAAAACGAACAAAAGGAGCGACAGGATCTTTTATGTTGCGCGCAAGGATTAGTTTTATTTTTATTGTTTTGGCGTGTATATGCCTCGCGGCGGGCTGCGGCCCCAAAAAACAGGCGCAGGGCGAAAACGCCGTCTGGAAGGATACCGGCGCTCAGGCTCAGCTTGACCCGTGGCTCCTGGTGAGCGAAGCCCTGCCCCGGGGAGACGAGGCCGGCGCTTATCTCGGCAACGGTTTTTACGGCGTGCGGCTTTTTTCCACCGGTTTCGGCAGGCTGGGGGATACTCCCGCGGAAAGCCGCTGTTACGGTTTTTATGACGGCGCCGAGAAAATACTGAATCTGCCCCAGCTGGCCGACCTCCGCTTTTACGACGAATCGGGAGAAGAACTGAAACAGACGGGAAAGGGCTTCCGCCAGACCCTGGATATGAAGCAGGCCTGCCTTATAACCGAAGGCGAATGGAAGTCTTCCCGCATGGCGGCCGAAATAAGATCGGCAGTTTACGTCCTTAAGAGCCGCTTCTCATACTGCTGCTGCGCCATAGAGCTTGAAGTGAAGCCTTACAAAAACGGCCGCATCACCGTGAAGGCTCCTGTCTCCCCGGGGGATGACCCGGTCCGGACGGCGGGCCCCGACGGTAAATGGCCGGTGAGGCAGTGGGCCGATGCGGAGCATAACGGAGACGGCGCCGCATATATGCCCTTCAAAGAAAACGCTCCTTTTGAGTTTTGGTTCGACGCCCGGAAAAACAAAACAAAAAAGCTTGTTTACTATGCGGACAACGTCGCCGCCCTCGACGCCCGCTCCGAATCCGCTCCTTTCGGGGCCGGTGAAAAAATCAGTTTTTCCGGATGGGTGGACTCGATGATAAAGCAGCACAAAGCCCTTTGGGCGGAGACCTGGAAGGCCGATATAGTGATAGAAGGCGATCCGGAGGCGCAGCAGACGGTGCATTCCGATATGTTCTATCTGCTGGAAAGCGCGGGGCACGCTTTCGGCATCCCTCCCACGGGGCTTTCCTCAAACGGCTTCGGTGGGCATATCTTCTGGGATACGGAACTATGGATGGTGCCCGCCCTCATCTGGCAGCGCCCCGACGCCGTGCGGGATATCCTCAGCTACAGGATACAAAGGCTCCCCGCCGCCCTTGAGCTGGGGAAAGAATACACCGGCAAAGACGGCTGCGCCGCCTATCCGTGGGAAAGCGCGGCAAGCGGCAAAGAGGTGACGCCTCTCGCCGTAGTGACCAAGGATGAAAGGCATATTTCTTCCGACATAGTTTTCGCCATGTGGCAGTATTATAAGGCCACGGGGGACAAAGAGTTTCTTGCCGAATGCTGGGACTCCATACGGTGCGTTGCAAATTTCTGGACGGAGTTTGCCGAAAAGAACGGCAGCGGAGGATATGATATCAAAAACGTGTGCCCTCCCGACGAAAACGCGGGGCTCGTGGACAATTCCGTTTACACCAACGCTTCGGCCCAGGCGTCTCTTTTTATCGCATCTCTGGCGTCCGGAGTCCTGGGGCATTCTCCCGACCCCCGGTGGACCGAAGTGGCGAAGGGGCTTGCAGTGCCCGACGACGGAGAAAAGCTGGTGATCTACGACGGCTATAAGGGCGGAAAGATCAATCAGGCCGATCCCGAGCTTTTGTATTACCCCTGGCATTATCAGGACCTGCAGAGCGTCTTTCCTTCGGCAAAAACCTTCGCAAAGCTGGCGGAGGCTACCTGCGATTATTATATGAAAAGGACGGAAGAAAACGGGCCCGCCATGAGCGCCTCCGCCCACAGCATCATAACCGCAAAGCTGAAAAAGGATCCGGAGGAGGCCCTGAGGCTTTTCAGGGAAAGCTACCGTCCGTTTATGCGGGGGCCCTTCAACTATTTCAACGAAAAACGCTCGGCCACCTACAAAAACTGGTGCTTCCTCACCGGCGCCGCAGGCAGCGCTTCCGCGGTGCTCTGGGGCTTTGCCGGGCTGGATATGGACTATTATTCCCCGGAGGTAAAGCATACGGTAAAGCCCTGCGTTCCCGGAGAATGGAAAAGCGTCACCCTTACGGGAGTGCATTTCGGCGGAAAGGTATGCAATATCACCGCAAGAGCCGACGGCAGTTATGAGATAAAATGAGACTCGTTTCCGTTATATGCCTGCTGCTGTGCGTGTTCCTGGTTTCCCAGAACCTGGAAAACAGAAAGCAGCTTTCAAGGATAAACAACCGTATAACAAGGCTCGAGAAGTCCATGGAGTCGGCGGACAGCGTCAACGTGCTCAAAGCGGACGCCCTTCTGGAAAAGGCCCGGGCAGAGGCGGAAGCCGGAAAGGCGGACGAGGCCCTGAAATATATAAACAGGGCCCGGACGGAGCTGGGAAAAAAGGCCGCTTCCGAAGAAGCGCGGCCGCCGGAAACCGACGAGGAGCTTGCCGGCGCGGTGAAGGGCTTTTTGAAGGGGACTCTGAAAAAGCTTTTGGGAGAACAGGATCTATGACGGACGTCAAATTTGCCAAAACCGGCCTTTCCGCCGGAACGTGCTGTTATTCTTCCGGGCCGTCTGCTTCCGGTATCCTGCAGGGGCAGGAAGCGGAGCTTCTCAGCCCCGAAGAGGTCGTTATAATCTGCGGCGACGTTTCTCTTTATCTGCGCCTTCTGGGGCTGAAGCTGGAGGCCTGCTACCGGCTTTTCCGCAACCGCCGTTTTGAACGCGCGGGCCTTTTTGACGGCTTATACGGCATCAAAAAGCGCAAGAACCGCAGCGAGATCTATTTTTACAAGCGGCTGGTTTTCCTGTCGCTGGCAACATTGCACCTCTTTGTTTCCGATGCCGCCGGCAAAAGGAAAGAGATCGCGGATTATTTATTTGACGAATACAAAAAAGCGGTATGCCTGGAGCCGTCGGAAAAGTTTTGCAGGGCGGTGAAAAGGCTTTTGGAATACAACGTTCCGGAGGACGCCGCCGGCGCTCCGGCAGACAGCGTCATACAGCTTTGGGCCATGGGCGCCGCCTCCAACAGGCTGCAGAGGAACGACAGGTATCTGTGGGAAGTGCTCCCGGACAAAAAGCCCCGGGGCGGAAGCGGCCTGCTTTTCAACGACCCCGAATTTGCGGAAGGGGAAGAGTACGCCCCTCTTCCCGTTTACGAAGGAAAATACTATCTGGATCTGGCAGATGAATACAAGTGACACCGAAACCATCGCCGCAGGCGGGGTCACCGCCCGGGTGGTGAGAAAACCGAACAAAAACGTTTACATAAGGATAGAAGACGGCAGCGTCGTTATCACCGCTCCCTTCGGAGCCGGGGAAGATCAGCTGCGGGAGATCCTTTCAAAGCATGCCGATATGCTGAAACGCAGGCTGGGGGAAAAGCCTGCCGGCGGAACTTTTTCCGACGGCAGCCCCGTTTTATATCTGGGAAAGGAATATATCCAGAAATACACCCACAGCTCTTACGTGTGGGAAGCCCGGCCGGAGGAGGAGGGTATCCTTCGCATAAAATGCCCCGTTTCCTGGACCGAAGCGGAAAGGAAGGCTTTTTTCACCTCCTGGTTCGCGGAAAGGCTCGCGGAACTCCTCCCGGAGCTGGTGGCAAAATGGGAAAACCTGCTGGATATCCGGGCGGAAGGCGGTTTTTACGTGGACTTCTGGAAGACCAGCTGGGGTAAATGCAATCTGAAAAAACGGGCCGTGGGCTTCAACGCCGCCCTGGCCCAGGCGCCTGTGGGCGTCATAGAAGCCGTGGTCCTTCACGAGCTCCTGCATCTGCGCTACCCGGATCACGGAAAGGGATTCCATGACGCCCTGGAAAAATACATGCCGGAAGCCAAAGAAAGCGACAGATATCTGAAACGCTTTTACAACGTTCTGAAATAGAAATCATATACAGGCGGAGATCGTATGAAAAAAGTTTTGAGACCTTTGATCATAATAATCGTTTTGCTGCTGATATGCGGCGGATCCCTTATCGGGCTCTATACCGACTGGCTCTGGTTCAAGTCCCTGGATTACCAGTCCGTTTTCATGAGGATGCTCTCTTCCAAGATCGAACTGGGAGCCGCCAGCGGCCTGGTGTTTTTCCTGATAATATACCTGAATTTGTGGATCGCCAAAAAATTCACCCCCACGGAGGATTCCGCCTTTGCGCAGATGTCTGCCCTGGGAAGGATCGGCATGCTTCTGAGAAGAGGCACCGGACTGGTCATCTTTCTGGTGAGCATAATAATATCCGTGGCTATCGGCCTGCAGGCCACGGTGCACTGGAACGATTTTCTGTTCTTTATGCACCCGACTCCTTTCGGCCAGACGGACCCCGTGTTCCACAAGGACATAGGCTTTTACGTTTTCACCTTTCCGTTTCTGAAATATCTGTACGGCTGGTTCTTCGGTTCCCTGGCCTTTTCGGCCATACTTACCGCCGTCTTTTATTATTCCCTGTCGGCCATCAGTTTTCTGGACGGGAACCTGGAGTTCAGGCCCTTTGCCAAAAAGCACCTCCTGACTCTCGTGGCCCTCATGTTCCTTTTGAAGATCTGCGGCTACGTCATCAGCATGTACGAGCTTTTGTTCCGCAGCAAGGACAGCTCTATTTTTACCGGCGCCTCCTATACCGCCGTAAAGGCGGGGATACCCTGCCTGTGGATCATGCTGTTCGTCTGTGTCGCCGCGGCCGTCATCACCTTTGTCGGAAGAGGCAGCAAGACCTGGAAGCCCCTTCTGTGGTCCCTGGGGCTGATGGTGGCGGGGAACATAATCCTCACCACCCTTATACCCAACGCCGTGCAGGTGCTCTTCGTCAAGCCCAACCAGCTTGAGAAGGAAAAGCCGTATATCGCCCACGCTATAAAAGCGACGAGAGACGCCTACGCCCTGAACGATATCAAAATAAGCGAATTTCCCGCGGAAGACGTCCTTTCCCCGGAACAGATAGCCGGGAACCAGGGGACCATAGAAAACATCCGTTTGTGGGATTCCACCCAGCTTTTGGAATCGTATTCCCAGATACAGACCATCCAGCAGTATTACGCCTTCAGGGACGTGGACGTGGACAGATACTGGCTTACCGACGCCCTGACGGGGGAGCGGAAATACCGCCAGGTATGGCTTTCCGCCAGAGAGATGGACCAGTCGCGGCTGCCGGAAAACTCCAGGACCTGGGTCAATACCCGCCTCCAGTACACTCACGGCTACGGCTACGTGATGAGCCCCGTGAACGAGATATCCAAGGAAGGCATGCCGAAGTTTTTCGTTTATGACATCCCTCCCAAAACCAAAATAAACATGCCCCTGAACAATATGGGGGTTTACATTGGCGAGGAGACCGGCCATGAGATCTTCGTGGACACGAAAAGCACGGAATTCGACTACCCCAAGGGCAGCGAGACCGTCACCAATCATTATGACGGCAAGGACGGGGTCCTTATGGGGAACTGGTTCAGGCGGCTGCTTTTCGCCATCAGGTTCGCCGATATCAACATCATCCTGAATACGGATATAGGCAATGATTCCCAGATACTGTTCCACAGGAACGTGGCGCAGCGCATAGAAACGCTTTTCCCGTTCATGGTGTTCGACAGCGATCCTTACCTGGTGACCGCCGGCGGCGATCTGTTCTGGATGCTGGACGGCTTCACCACCAGCGAATACTATCCCTATTCCGAAAGGACGAGGCTCACGGAATACGACACCATAAACTATGTGCGGAACTCTTTCAAGATAGTGGTCAACGCCCATTCCGGGGAAGTCACCGCCTATACTATCGACAAGCCGGCGGACGACCCCATCATGAGGAGCTACAAAAAGATATATCCCGGCGTATTCAGGGATTATTCCGAGATGCCGGAGGAGCTTGCCGCCCATATACGGTATTCCGAATCGGTGTTCAAGATACAGACCGACGTATATAAAACCTATCATATGACGGATCCGGTTATTTTTTATAACAAAAGCGACCTGTGGGATATACCCAACGTTGCCGAGCTGGGGGGCAGCGAGGACTTTTCGGAAGCCAAGCAGGCGCCGTATTACACCATAATGAAATTCCCCGACCGCTCCTCGGAAGAGTTCATCATGATGACCACCTTCACCAGGGCCGGCAGAAAGAATATGTGCGCGTGGATAGCCGCCGAATGCGACGGCAGCAACTACGGGAAGATCCTTTTGTACAACTTCCCCAAGGACAAAAACGTTTACGGCCCCGAACAGATAGCGGCCAAGATAAAACAGGACGACGTCATCTCTCCCCAGCTCACCCTCTGGAGCCAGCACGGCTCCGAGGTCACGGCGGGGAACCTGCTGGTCATACCGGTGGATAATTCCATATTGTACGTCCTGCCCCTTTATCTGGAATCCAACAACACCAAGATACCGGAGCTGAAACGGGTGATAGTGGCCCTGGGCGACAGGATCGTCATGGAGGAAAGCCTGAACGGGGCCCTGGCAAGGCTCGTGGGCGGCGAGATAACCGAAAAGCCAAAAGCCGCGGCTCCGTCAAAAGAGGCGAAGGCCCCCGCAAGCGACAGGGAGTCGCTGATACGAAAAGCGGCCTCTGCCCTTGAAAAAGCCAAAAAGGCGCAGCAAGGCGGCGACTGGGCGGAATACGGAAAACAGCTCGAGGCTCTGGAAGACGCCATAAATGCCCTGCAGAAAAAATAAATAACATTGACATAACTTGCAAGTTATGATAAAATTAAAATAATAAAACGGAGGATCTGTTTATGAAAACCAAAATCATTGCTTTGCTGCTGGTTGCAGCGTTTGCCGCCGGCGCCTGTTTTGCTGCAGGCGGATATACCCTGAAATCGGGCTATAAGGCAAACACCCGTTACACATATAAAACCGACGACGAGTTCAAGCTTACCTCTGCCATGTCCTTCGGCAGGAACCTTTTGGACCAGGTTTATGAGCTTGAAGTCAAATCGACTCTTTACGAAAGGCCGCTGTCCGTGGACAAATACGGAAACGTAAAGCTGAAATCCTATGCCGAGATCAACAGAATCGAGCTCAACGACGTGTTCCAGACCGTCCGCCAGAACGGCGATTTTCAGGTGGCCGTGTTTTCGCCCCTGAACCAGTATAAGAACATAGTTCAGACTTCTATAGACGGAGCCGTCAAGAATTACGAAGGCAGCGAAGCCAAGTATCCCGTGTTCGTACACTATTCCGACATGATATATGCGTCCTTTGTCCTGCCCAAGAACGAAGTCCAGCTGGGCGAGACCTGGATCCCCGAGCCCATAAAGCTTGACAAAAACGGCTATATCAAGTCCGAATTCGCCATAACTCAGATAAAGAACAAAAACGGCGAGACCATCGCCAATATCCACGGCACCTCCAATGCGGTGGTGGACGTGGAAAGCGCCGTGCGCTTCTTCGGAAGAGTGCTTCCCAGAGACCTTTTGACCAAATCGAAGCGCTACACCGGCCAGGCCCAGATACAGGTAACCGATTTTGAGGTGGAATTCTCCTTGACCAAGGGCATCATAAGAGAGCTGGACGTGAATTCCTACGTCAACCTGACCATAACCGATTCTTCTTCCGGAGCCACCATCAACGCAGTTATCGAAGCCGATATGGACAGAGAACTGAAATCTGTGGACAGCGTCAAATAAACGGCGCGGAGAGGTAACGGAAAATGAAAAAGTTATTCATC
>JAGDAG010000072.1 GCA_017959625.1 Abditibacteriota bacterium
ATATTGATAGGGATATTGCTGAACTTGGCCTCTGCCTCGCCGCGGGATATCTGATCCTCGGGTTCGCGGAAAAGGATCGCCTTCGCCCCGAGTCTCGACGCGTTGAGCCAGTTGGTCCCGATATTGAAGTTGACGACGGTGGCGGAATCCTTTACCTTTTTGCCGTCGAAGCTTACGGCAAGGCTGTTGCCGCCGTCTATGAGATGGACGTCTATACCGTTTTTGTCCACCTGGGAGGTACGGGCAAGATTCGGCCACAGCGAATAAATCCTGATTTCTTCATCGCCCACCACGAGCCTCGAATCCTTTTCTACGGGAACGGTCACTTTGAAGGGATGGACCTCCACGTCGTCGGACGTGAATCCTTTGAGGCCGGCGTCCCTGAAAGCCTTAATGATATAATCTGCAGTCATATCGCAGCCGGGATAACCTGTGACACGGGATTTGTCGAAGCCGGAAAGATCGGTGACGGTCTTCTTCAGGTTGTCCGTGCTGACCGCAGCTATCAGATCTGCATATCTGTCTGCAAGCCAGTCCGGCGTCGGCCTGACCGACACCGCGTTAGGGTCGAATTCAAGTTTTTTCTTTGCAAGGCTTGAATCCTTCCACGGATACACAAACAGAAAAAACAAAGCCACCAGAAATATGACAGCATATAAAATGTTAATAACAAGGCCTTTGTTACTTTTCATACCACCCTCAATAGAATCAATGGATTTATTACCTATATTATAGCATACTTTCCCCCGTATTTTCAAATCACACCGAAAAATATTTGTCCCGCGGGGGCTCCGGGGGGCGATTTTTTCGTTTCGCCCGCCCCCGGAGGGTTCCGCTCTGCTTCTTGAATATGGAGCGCCGGTGTGTTATAATATATAAGAAAAATAGTATTTACGGCATATATTATGAAAAGCGCAGTAACGGCACGTTCCGTGATCATATCTGTTTTGCTGATCCCCGTCCATATCTGGTGGATACACACCGTAGAGGCTGTACTTTATTCGGTGAGCCCTACGGCGCTTTCGGTGTTTTTTACGTCGGTCTTTATCCTGCTGTGCCTTATGCTTCTCAATGCAGGCGTAAAAAAAGTCCGTCCGGAAAAGGCGCTGTCGCAAAGGGAGCTTCTGGTGATATATATCGCCATGAACGTTTCCGGGGCTGTCATAGGACATGATTTCATGCACGTATTCCTTTCGGATATGTGCCACCCCCTGCGTTATGCAACGGCGGAAAACAACTGGTACAACCTGTTTATCAACAAGATGCCGGACTGGTCCGTGGTAAAGGACAAAGCCGCGGCGGACGCTTTTTACACCGGCGGAGCAAGCTTTTTTCAGTGGAAGATACTGAAGCACTGGCTGGGGCCTCTTTCTATGTGGGGGGCCTTTATGATGATACTGTTCTGCACCATGCTGTGCGTCAACACCATTCTGAGGCGCCAGTGGACGGAAAACGAAAAGCTGTCTTTTCCCCTGGTGGGCATACCTCTGGAGATCACGGACGAAAAAACAAAGCTTTTTTCAAACAGGTTTTTATATGCCGGGATATTTATCGGCGCGGCGTTCACGGTGATCCAGGGGCTTAACGGGCTTTTCCCTTCGTTCCCGGTGCTGGATTTCAAGACTGTGGATCTGGGCCGGTATCTCACCGATCCGCCCCTGAACGCAATGGGCTCCACTCCCGTCAGGCTGTATCCGCTGGCCATCGGCATAATATTCATGGCGCCGGCGGACCTGTCTTTTTCGTACTGGTTCTTTTACCTCTTCATGAAGGCCCAGTTCGTTCTCGGAGCGGCGGCGGGGATAAACAATATCCAAAGGTTTCCCTTTATCCCGGAGCAGTGCTTCGGCTTTATATTGGGGATATTCGTCTTTGCCCTTTACTCCGGCAGGGCGGAGTTCCGGAGGATATTTTTGTCGGTGTTCGGAAAAAAGGGCAACAGCGACTCCGGCGAACCCATGGATTACAGGCACGCCGTCTGGGGGATGCTTCTGGGGCTTTTGTGCCTTATGCTTTTTTCCAGGGCCCTCGGGACCAGCTGCATCGTGGCGGCGGCGGCGGTGGGCGGCTATTTTATAATCAGCATCGCCATCACAAGGACCAGGGCGGAGCTGGGGGCGCCCTGCCATGAGATAAACCAGTCCGCCATCACTTATATCATGCTGCAGAATCTCGGGACGGCGACTCTCGGGGCGCAGAACGTGATCGGATTACAGCATTTTTATTTTTTCAACCGCTGCTACCGCACCAATATGATGCCGGTCCAGATGGAGAGCCTGAAGCTCTCCCAGGAGACGGGGCTGGACAAAAGAAAGACCGCGGGTATCCTGATGCTGTTTTCGTTTTTGTCCGTGGCAAGCGGCTTTGTGATCGCCCTCTCTCGTTATTACAGCCTGGGAGCCGCGGCAAACATGAACGATATCACCATACTGCTGGGGAGCGAGACCTACGGAAAACTGGAAAGTTTTTTAAAAAACGGCACCATACCGGACTGGAACGGCATCGCGGCGGTGGCCACGGGTTTTATAGGCTGCGCTCTTCTCGGTATCGCCAGACTGCGCATCCCGGGCTTTCCGCTGAACCCGGTGGCCTATGCCATGATGAGCTCGTATCAGACAAACAATCTGTGGGTGTCCGCCTTTGCCGCATGGCTTTTCAAGGTGATCATCCTGAAATACGGCGGACTTAAAGGTTTTTCCGCAGCCCTTCCCTTCTTTCTGGGGCTCATAATCGGCGATGCTCTGGCCGGGACCTTCTGGAGCATCATAAGCATCATTCTCGGTTTTCCGGTTTATTCCGTATTTCCGTAAATCAAAGGAGCAACACAAATTGCAGGAACAAAAAAAGAAACTATGGGCCGGCCGTTTCTCGAAAGGCACGGCAAAGCTTATGGAACGGTTCTCGGAATCCATTTCCTATGACTACAGGCTGGCCGAAGCCGATATAACGGGAAGCATCGCCCATGCGGAGATGCTGGGCAGCTGCGGGATAATCAGCAAAGAAGATTCCGCCCTGATAACGGAAGGCCTCAGGAGCATACTGAAGGACATAAAGCAGGGAAAAACAGAATTCGACGAAAGCGCGGAGGATATCCACATGAACGTGGAGCTCCTTCTCCGGGAACGGATAGGCGAAGCCGCCGGACGGCTGCACACTGCACGGAGCCGCAACGATCAGGTGGCCACGGATATACGCCTGTTCCTCAAGGGCGCGGTCAAAGAGACCCGGACCAATATTTCGGCGCTGCAGAAGGAGATCGTAAGGCTTGCCGGCGAAAACCTCGGCGCCATAATGCCCGGCTTCACCCATACCCAGCACGCCCAGCCGGTGCTTTTGAGCCATGAGCTCATGGCGTTTTTCTGGATGCTCCAGCGGGACAAGGGCCGTTTTGCTGACTGCCTGAAAAGATTCGATTATCTGCCGCTGGGCTCCGGCGCCCTTGCCGGGACCACCTTCCCCATCGACAGAAGCATGGTAGCCCGGGCCCTGGGTTTTGCCGGGATCACGGAAAACAGCATCGATTCCGTCAGCGACCGGGATTTCATAAGCGAGTTCCTGGCTGCGGCCTCTATCCTTATGACCCACCTTTCCAGGTTTTCCGAAGAGATCATTTTCTGGAATTCCACCGAATTCGGGTGGGCGGTCCTGGACGACGAAGTGACCACGGGCTCGTCTATAATGCCCCAGAAAAAGAATCCGGATGCAGCGGAGCTGGTGAGAGGAAAAACCGCCAGGGTCTACGGCGCCCTTATAAGCCTTCTGACTCTGCAGAAGGGCCTTATCCTGTCCTATAACAGGGATCTCCAGGAGGATAAGGAGCCTTTGTTCGACGCCATAGGGACCATAAACATGTGCCTTGAGATCTTTGCCCTTATGCTCGAAGGCATAGCCTTCAACAAAGAAAAGATGCGCAGCGCGGCGGCAAAAGGCTTTTCCACAGCCACCGATCTGGCAGACTGGCTCGTCCGCAAGAACGTTCCCTTCAGGGAAGCCCACGCCATGGTAGGCAGCCTGGTAGGATATGCGGCGGCAGAGGGAAAAGAGCTTTACGAACTGAGTTTTGAGGAGATACGCGCCCGCATCCCCCTTGCGGAGAAAGACATCCTGGACAAATTGTCCGCAGAATCGTCCGTCAACGCCCGCACCGCTCCGGGAGGAACGGCTCCCGCTTCGGTAAAAAAGCAGATCGAAGACGCAAAAAAACTGCTGGAGGGAGAATAAACCATGCTCAGATATTCCGCCGCCGTTTTTATCATCCTTGCAGCCATGCTTGCCGCCTGCAATATAGTGATGCAGAAGATCGTCGCAGAAGCCCGTAACAAAGCCGTTGAAGTCTGCATGGATTACAACGAGGTAAAAGCCCTCTCCGCCGTCTCCGGGCAAAAAACCGAAACGGTCCTGAAGCGGCTGAAGGCTGCCGGCGTCAACAGCGTCGCCCTGGAAATGGATACCATAGCCACGGCAATTTCAAAGGGGCACGTCGTCCAGAGGGTCCCGGGAGAATACGAACTGTCGGGCTACTCCAATCTGACGTTTATCCCCAAACTGTTCGATATGGTGTTCGGCAACAGGATAAGCGTCACTCTTTACGGCTCGGAACTACTGCTCAAATACGATGAGACAGTGATAAGCAAGGATCTGATCGAAAGCATCCCCATCGGCTTTTACGATAAAGACCTGGAGGATGCAAAAAACGAAAAAATGATCATCTGCGGAAGGATCCCCGCCTTTGACGGCGCCGATCTCCGGTCCATAAACTGTATCCTGGATTATCTGCAGCTCCTGGAGGTCAACCGGGTGATATTCAGCGGCGATACCATAGTCGGCTTCAGAAGCGTCCTTAAAGAGCTGGGGCAGGAAATGAACAAAAGAAATCTGTATTTCGGCAAGATCGAGTTTTCCAACCAGAAAGGCGAGCAGACTGTGGCCGGGGAAAATCTGGAGCATCTTATCCAGGTGCATTCCGTTTCAAAAGCCGAACTCGCCGGCCTGTCCCCGGATACCGTTATAGAAAGATACGTGAGAGCGGTCCGCGAGCGGAACGTCCGGCTTCTGTACGTCCGCCCCATAGATAAGACCGGAGACGACACGGTAAAGGACTGCTGCTCCTTCATAAGCATTCTCTGCAGCCGGATGGCAAAAGCGGGCTACACGGTGAAGGCAGTCCATAAAACGGAGATCATGCCGGAAAACACCCTTCTCAAAGCGGTGGTGGGCGCCGGGATCGCCATGGGGATCATAGTTCTTTTGTCATCGGTCTTTACCGTACGGCCCGCGGTTCAGACCGTGTCCGCCTGCGCCGCGATATGCGTTTTTGCATTCATGTGCGCAAAAGGAGGCGTCCTCGCCTCGCTGGCAGCCCTCATCCTCGGGATCTGCACTCCCGTAACGGCAGTGGTCCTTTCGGTAAAAAACAAAAAGGACAGCGCCCTCAAGGAGGGGAACCTGCTCACGGCCGCGGTCGCCGTCCTCTCCGCATTCTGCATAACTATGATCGGCGCCCTGTTCAACCTGGCCCTTCTTTCCGACACGGAGCATATCATGAGGCTCCAGGTCTATTCCGGAGTCAAGCCGGCCCATATCCTTCCTCTCGTTTTGATCGCTCTTTTGTGCGTGACAAACGCGCTTTACGGAAAGGAATCTTTCCGGAGGCAGCTCCGCACTTTAAAGGAAGTCTTCAGAAAGCCCGTAACGGCGGGAGTCATAATAACGGGCTTCTGCCTTCTGGTCATAGTGGGGCTCATGCTGGCAAGAAGCGGGAACGACGCAGGCATAGGAGTATCCGCCCCGGAGCTCAGGCTCAGAAGCATACTTGACAGGATCGTTTACGTCCGCCCCAGAAGCAAGGAATTCCTGGTAGGCTACCCGGCGCTTCTTATCGGCTTCTTTTTCCTGTTCCGGAACATGCGGGTCCCCGGAGGCCTGTTCACGGTGATCGGCTCCATAGCTCTGGTGAGCCTGTTCAATACCTTTTGCCACATCCATACGCCGGTAGTCATCAGCATCATCAGATCGGCCAACGGCCTGTGGTGCGGGCTCCTCGCGGCATTTGCAGCATATTTTGTATTTGTCCGCCCGTATATTAAAAGGCATCCGGTATGAAAAAAATACTGATATCCGGCTTTTACGGCTTCGGGAACGGAGGAGACGAGGCGGTCCTGTCCGGGATCATCAAAGCCCTGGGCGCCGCCTCCCTGAAGGATATCACGGTGCTCTCTTCCGACCCGGGCTATACGGAAAGCCTGCACAAGGTGAAAGCGGCCCCCAGATCGTCAGCAAAGACCCTGAAAGCCATCCGGGACTGCGACATATTCATCAGCGGCGGAGGCTCTCTTTTTCAGAACGCCACCAGCAACAGGTCGCTTTATTACTACCTGGCTCTTTTGAAGGCGGCAAAGCTGATGGGCAAAAAAACCGTTGTTTTTGCCCAGGGGATAGGCCCTCTTGAAGGCGGAAGCGTTATAAGAAGGACCGTAAACGTTTTGAAGTCGGCAGAC
>JAGDAG010000073.1 GCA_017959625.1 Abditibacteriota bacterium
ATGAGGAAAGCGGCGGAGGCGTCACCCTTTCGGGAGGCGAATGCCTGCTGCAGCCGGATTATGCCGCGGAGATACTGAAACGCTGCGCGGAAGAAAACGTCCATACGGCCGTGGAGACCGCCCTTTTTACGGATTTCGGCGCCGTGGAAAAAACGCTGCCCTTCTGCCGGCTGTATCTTGCCGACCTGAAGATACCGGACCCGGAAAAGCATAAGCGCTATACCGGACAGGACAACCGCAGGATAGTGGCCAACCTCCGCAGCCTGGCGGAACGCGCTCCGGGAAAAGTGCTGGTGCGGATCCCCCTGATCCCCGGGGTGAACGATACGGATATCCCGGGCTTTGCCGAACTGCTGTCTCCCCTTGCCGGGGCCCTTCGGGGGGCGGAGGTGCTGAGATACAACTCCCTTGCCGGGTCCAAATACGAGGTCTGCGGGCGGGAATACCGGGATTTCGGCGAAAGCCAGACCGGCGAAGAGATGGCGCTTTTCTGCAGCCGGCTGCAGGACGCTCTCGGGGGCGGAATGCCTGTTTTCACCTCGGTATGAACTTTGCGGAAACGCGGTTTTATATAACAAATGCCCCTCCATATCTGCTATAATAAACTTGAATAAAATCGTTTTGAGGAGTTTATGAAGTCTGTGATAATGTTTTTATGCGCTGTTTTAGTATTTGCCCTGCTGTGCGCGCCGTGTTTTGCCGCGGCTCCCGCCTCTTCCGAGCTTAAGGCCGCCTCGGCCTGGAGCAAGGGCGCCTTCAGGCCGGCTCCCGTCTGCGACCCCGGAGCCCTGGAAGAGAAGAAGACCGAAGACCCCCGCAAGGTGGGGCTGCTGGTCCACGCGAACAACGATCCCGTATTTCTCAACCAGCGGGACGGAAAGCCTCTCAAGATAAAGGACAAGGAATACAAGACCGGCATCTACGCCCACGCCGTCTCCGACGTGGAGGTCTTTCTGCCGGAAAACACCGTGCGCCTGACGGCAGAGGTGGGCCTGGACGCCCATTCCGGCGGCGGCAGCGTGGAGTTCATAGTGGAGGACGATAACGGCAGGCAGCTGTTCAAGTCCCCTCTCTTTACCCAGGGGATGGACCCCGTCCTTCTGGATATAGCCCTGGCTTCCCCTAAGTCGATCCACCTGAAGGTCACCGACGGCGGCGACGGCATCCCCTGCGACCAGTCCGACTGGGGGGATATCGCCATATACACCTCCGACGGGGCGAAAAAGGAGCTGGGGTCCTTTGAGTTTCTGAAAAAGCCCGTCGCCATGACAAAAAGAGCGCCCTCCTTCGTTCCCTTCTGCTTCAATTACGGCGGCGTTTCCTCGGATCTGCTGCTTTCCGGCTGGGATTACGAGGAGGAAAGCAAGGCGTTGGACAAAAAACGCCTTCAGACCACCCAGATATATACGGACCCCGCCACCGGCCTGGAGGTGCGGTGCGTACGGGTAGATTACAGGGACTTCCCCATAAGCGAATGGACCCTGTGGTTCAAAAACACCGGCTCGGGGAACACCCCCAATATCAGCGAGGTCCGTTCCCTGGACATCACCGTAAAGCAAAAGGGCAAGGAGCCCTTCCTGCTGCACCATGCCGACGGCGCCCCCGCCACCAACCACGATTACAGGCCCCGGCTCACGGAGCTGACGGATGACCAGATACTGCATATATATCCCGAAAGCGGCCGCTCTACCGGCAGCGACTGGCCCTACTTCAACCTGGAGACCGGGGGCAAGGGCGGCGTCATAGCCGTTATAGGCTGGCCCGGCCAGTGGAGCTGCGATTTCGTTTCCGCGGGCAGCAGCGCCAGGATATCCGGCGGTTATGAAAAAGCCGATTTCGTTTTGTATCCCGGCGAAGAGATACGCTCGCCGCTGAACGTGGTGATGCACTACGAGGGCGACTGGGAAAGGGCCCAGAATATCTGGCGGCAGTTCATGTGGGCCTACAACGTGCCCAAGTCGGCGGAGCCCATGCAGGTGGCCTGTTCCTCCCACTGGTTCATGGAGATGACCAAGGCGGATACCGCAAGCCAGCTCTACTTCATAGACCGCTACAGGGAAGAGGGCTTCCATCTGAAATACTGGTGGATGGACGCCGGCTGGTATCCCTGCGGCGGCAACTGGCCCGAAACTTCCGGCGAATGGCCCCGCACCGGCACCTGGGAGGTGGACACCGCCCGCTATCCGGGAGGCTTTAAGGAAATAAGCGACTACGCCCACAGGCAGGACGTGGGCATACTGGTCTGGTTCGAGCCGGAGAGAGTGGGCGACCCCAAGAGCTGGCTGGCAACCGAGCACCCCGAATGGCTGCTGGGAGGCACCCTGCTGAACCTGGGTATCCCGGAATGCCGCGAATGGCTCACCAAACACGTGGGCGACCTGATAGAAAAGGAAGGCATAGACCTTTACAGGCAGGACTACAACATAGCCCCCGCCTCCTTCTGGCGCGCTGCGGACAAACCCGGCAGGATCGGCATGACCGAGATAAAATACGTCATGGGCTATCTGGCCTACTGGGACGCCCTGCTGGAAAGGTTCCCGGGCATGCTGATAGACTCCTGCGCCTCCGGCGGGCACCGCAACGACCTTGAGACCATGAGAAGGGCCGTGCCCCTTCTGCGCAGCGACTATCTCCACGAGCCCGTGGGGCAGCAGAACCACACCTACGGCATCAACTACTGGCTGCCCTATTACGGCAGCGGCGGCAGCGTTTACGACACCTACGCCCTGCGCAGCCTGCTGGTGCCCAGCTTCAATTCCTGCTGGGATATGCGCCGGAAGGACCTGGATTACGACGAGCTCCGCAAGTTCATCCACGACCTGCAGCAGGTGGTGGCGCCCAACTTTTACGGCGATTACTACCCCCTGACCCCCTACAGCCTGGGCAACGATATCTGGACCGTGTTCCAGTTCCACAGGCCCAAGGAGGGCAAGGGCGTCCTGGTGGCCTACCGCCGGGAGGACTGCCAGCAGAACGTGACGACAGTCTCCCTGAGAGACCTGAAAAAGGACAAGACCTATCTGCTGACGGACATAGACACCGGAGAGACCTGGTCCATGACCGGCAAAAAGCTCATGAAGGGCTTCAAGATAAAGAGAGACAAGAAGATGGATTCCGCCATCATCACCTTTGAGATCGGGGATTAGGCCGTTCCCATGCGGGACCCGGATATTCGGAATTTGCGCCGGGAGTCTGACTCCCGGCTTTGTTTTATGAAGGAACCTGTTA
>JAGDAG010000074.1 GCA_017959625.1 Abditibacteriota bacterium
TGCCAGCAGCAATAATATAATGATCGTCCGTTTCATCAGTCTTTCGTCCTTATCCCGGTCCGCCGGGGCATTCGCAGATCCGAAGACCTGCAGTATCATTATACCATATTTCGCGCCTCTGCGCGGGGCGCGCCGGCGCAAAGAATACTTTGCGGCTATGGTGCAATTCCTTCGCCCTTTATGGTAAAATATATATAGTAAATATGATTTGAGAAACCCTTTATGAACGAAACGTATAACGTAACGGTGAGGCCTTCGGGAGCAAGAGTCCGGGTCCCGGCGGGCACACCGGTCTCAAGACTGCTTTTTGCCCGGAACGAGCACATAGAATCGCCCTGCGGCGGAGCGGGAAAATGCGGCAAATGCAGAGTGATCGCAAAAGGAGCCCTTTCCCCTCTTTCACAAACGGAAAAGGAACACCTGTCGCTCCGGGAGCAGCAGGAAGGCTACCGTCTGGCCTGCTGCGCCGTGGTAAAAGGCGACTGCGAGATAGTGATACCGGCAGGTTCCGCCGCCTCGCGGCAGCAGATCCTTACGGAGACGTCCCGCATAGACGTCCCCCCGGCGCCGCGGACGGAAAAGAAATACGTGGAACTGAAGGAAGCGGCGCTGGGCGAATGCCGCAGCGAGGCGGAAAGGATACTCGGGGCCGCGGGAAAAACCGCCGTCGCCCCCGCTCTTGCGCCCCTTCTGGCAAAAAAGGCCAGGGACGCGAAATACCGTTTTACGGCGGTCTGCTTTGACGACAGCATCATAGACATAGAACCGGGCGACACTTCCGGCAGCCTTTACGGGGCGGCCTTTGATATAGGAAGCACCACCCTGGCCGGCTACCTTTCCGACCTTTCCGACGGAAGGATAATTGCGAAAGGGGCGATGATGAACCCCCAGATCCTTTTCGGCGACGATCTCATCAGCAGGATAAACTACATAGGCGAGAGCCGTGAGCGGCTGGAAGACCTGAGAGCGCCCCTTTGGGAAGCCCTCTCCCGCATAACGGGGGATATGGCGCGGGAAGCAGGCATAAGCCGGAAAGACATCTACACCGCCACCGTGGCCGGAAACACCTGTATGTGCCATATAGCGGCGGGGATACCTCCCTTTACCCTGGGAGTATCGCCCTATATCCCCACCGACACCAAAGCGGCAGATATGGCCGCCGCCGATACCGGGCTGGACATCAATCCCGCCGGCGTCGTGCAGTTCCTGCCCTGCATAGGCGGCTTTGTGGGAGCGGACAACGTAGCGGTCATCCTTTCGGCCATGCCGGAAACGGACAGGACCCTCATGGCCGTGGATATAGGCACCAACGGAGAGATCGCCCTGTGGCACAAAGGCAGGCTCAGCGTCTGTTCGGCCGCGGCCGGCCCCGCCTTCGAAGGCGCCGGCATTTCCTGCGGCATGAGGGGCGGAGCAGGCGCCATAGACAAGGTATATATGGAAAACGGCGTTTTTACCGTTCGCGTATGCGGCGGCGAAAAGGCAAAAGGAATATGCGGAAGCGGGCTGGTGGACGCCGTAAAGGTCCTGCTGCAGGAGGGCGCCGTGGATATCTCGGGCCGCCTGCTTTCCCCGGACGAGTTTTCGGGAAACCCTTCCATAGCCGAAAGGCTAAGGGAGGGCGAAAAGGGAGCGGAGTTCGTTATCGCCCTTCCGGAAGAAAGCTTTTCCGGATATCCCGTCACCCTGAAGCACAGCGATATCAGATCGCTGCAGCTTGCAAAGGGCTCTATTTGCGCCGCCGTCAGGACCCTGCTGGAACACAACGGCATTTCCGAGGGGGACCTCGAAGGCCTCTTTCTGGCGGGAGGCTTCGGCAATTATCTGGACAAAGGCTCCGCCATAGCCATCGGCCTTCTGCCGAGGCTCGACCCTTCCCTCATTATCCCGGCGGGGAACGGAGCCGGGACGGGAGCGGTGATGGCGCTTATTTCCCGGGACTGCCTGGAACGGGCAAAGGAGATCGCCGCCGCAGCGGAGCATCTGGAGCTTGCCCTTTCGCCGGGATATCAAATGAATCTAATGGACGCTATGATGTTTTATCAGGAAGGAGACATATGAAAAAAAGCTTTTTAACGATGGTTTTGCTGCTGTGCATGTGCGCGTGCGTATGGGGAGCGTCCCTTAAAGAGACCCTGTCCTCCGCGGCAGCGGGAGACGTCATAAAAATAGGCTTCTGGGAGCAGGACGGCAATACCGAAAACGGAAAAGAGGCGGTGGAATGGGTGGTGATAAGCAAAACCGGCAGCGCCGCCGCCCTTATAGCAAAAAACGCTCTTGACGTTATGGCCTGGAACGAAGGAGGCGATGCGGACAGGCTTGAGAACGCTTCCGTTGCAGCCTGGCTGAAAAGCCTTGCCGCAGAGTTTTCCGAAGAAGAAAAAGCCCTTACCGCTGTGCTCACTCTGCCCGGGAGGGACTTTGTTTCCCTCATGGACGAAGAACAGCTGAAATGCTCCCCCACCCCCTACGCCAAAGCAAAGCGCCCGGAAACGGCTTCCTCCACCGGCTGCGTCAGCTGGTGGCTGGCCGACAAAGGAGCGCTGCCCGGCACCGCCGCATATATCACGGGCCTGGGAAAGCTGCAGCAGAAGGGCATAAACTGCACCAGAGGTGATTTTGCCGTCCGCCCCTGCCTCATTCTTTCTTCCGACGGCTCCACGGACACCATAAAGACCCTTGCCAAAGCGGCGGAGGACAGAAGCCTTTCCCGCAGGCTCTCCGAAGCGGAACCCGGCGAGACCGTGGCCTTCGGAGTATGGGAGCAGGACGGCAATACCGAAAACGGAAGCGAACCCATAGAATGGATACTTGCCTATAAAAAAGACAGAAAGGCATACCTTATAAGCCGCCACGTTCTGGACTATATGCCCTACGACTCCTCCGGCAATATGGTCAGCTGGGAAGAATCGTCTCTCAGGAAATGGCTGCAGGGCGAATTCAAAAACAAGGCCTTTGAAGACTGGGAACAGGAGCTTCTCCACGCTTCGGAGGTGGACGCCTCCGGCACCATTTACGAAAACGGGAATCCCCTCAGAAGCCTTGACGGCGGAGAGAACACTCTGGACAAGGTATTTCTGGTTTCCCTGAGCGAATCCTGGGATATCCCCGCCGAGTTCAAAAAGGCCGCCCCCACTGCCCTGGCAAAAAGCAAGGGCATCCCGGAAGAAGACGGCTTCGCTCCCTGGTGGCTGCGTTCCCCCCGCAATACGGGCGTTCAGGCAGATCATATGGGCCCCTGGGGAAACACCGTCTGCGGCGACACAGCCCTTGAAAACAGCGTGGAAATGTGCGGAGTTCGCCCCGTCATCGCGATAACCGTGGCGGGAAACACCTACGATCTGGCTGCGGAAGCCTTCAAAAAGGAAGACTGGACCAGCGCCTTTGCCCTGTTCTGCCAGGCGGGAGACTATAAAGACAGCAGGCCCCGGGCCTATAAGGCCTTTGAGAACCTGCTCAAAAAGGCAGAGACCGGAGATATAATCTACTTCGGCTCCTTCGAACAGGACAAAAACGAATCCAACGGCAGGGAAGCCATTGAATGGTACGTGCTGAAATTCAAGGATTACGTGCAGCTCGTAAGCGTTTACGGGCTTGAGGCGCGGCGCTTCTCCGACTCGGAGCAGGGCGCTTCCTGGGACAAAAGCTCCCTGAGAGAGTATCTCAACGGAGATTTTCTTTCCTCCTCCTTCGCCCTTGCCGAACAGGACCTCATTTCCTCCTGGGGCATCCCTGCCGGCAAAGGAAAAAGCAGCGCGACGTGGGGAGAAGACACCCAGGACAAAATATATATCCTGTCTGCCGACGAGATAAAAAACCTTTTTTCCGGCGAAAGCGCCAGGAAATGCTTTGCCTGCGCCGACAAAGAGAGGACGTCTCCCTGCCCCTACTGGGTGCGGAGCCCCGGAAACGCTAAAAACAAGGTCTCTTACGTGGATGCAAAGGGCAAAACCAACACAAGCGGCGCCGTGGCGACGGAAGAGGGCTATTGGGTGCGTCCGTCCCTCTACGTCTGGATGAAGGGCGTCGAGCCGTCGGAACAGAAGGGCAAAAGCGGCAAAAACGATTCCGGGATAAAGCTGCCCGACGTAGGCGGGACCATAATCAACAGCGTTATAAGCCATATAATAGGAAGTCTTTTTTAAGGAGAAGATATGCTTGAAACAGGAACAAAGGCGCCGGACTTCACCCTGCCGGACCAGAACGGGAAACAGGTAAGCCTCGGCAGCTATGCCGGAAAAAAGGTGGTGCTGTATTTTTATCCGAAGGACAACACCCCGGGCTGCTCAAAACAGGCGGCGGCCTATTCGCAGCTTGCGGAGGGATTCGCCGCAAAGGGAGCGGCGATACTGGCGGTAAGCAAAGACAGCGTAGCCTCCCACAAAAGGTTTGAAGAGGCAAAAAACCTTTCCGTGACTCTGCTTTCCGATCCGGAGCTCAGGGCCATCAAAGCCTGGGACGTGTGGCACGAAAAGAAAATGGCGGGAAAAGCGTATATGGGCGTGGTCCGCACCACGTATCTCATAGACGAAAACGGGATCATCGTTTTCTCAAACGATAAGGTAAAGGCGGCGGAGGACGCAGCCTTTATGCTGGAAAAATTGTAAAAGGAGAACAAAAAATGGAAATGAAGTTTTACAAATGCTCTGTCTGCGGACAGATAGCGGCCATAGTGAAAAAAACCGGAGCTCCCCTGGTGTGCTGCGGAAAGCCTATGGAAGAGATCGCTGCCGGAACGGTGGACGCCTCCCGGGAAAAACACGTTCCCGTATATGAAGTTGCCGGAAACACGGTCACGGTAAAGGTGGGCTCTGCGGCGCATCCCATGACGGAGGAGCATCTCATCGAATGGGTGGCCCTGAAAACAAAGCAGGGCAACCAGCGCAAAGCCCTCTCTGCGGGAGACGCTCCCGAGGTACGCTTTGCCCTGTGCGAGGGAGACGAAGTCGAAGCGGTTTACGCCTACTGCAACCTCCACGGCCTCTGGAAGGCGTAACAAATACGCAGGCCCACGGGTCTGCCCGAAAGCCCTGCTATGGTCTGGATCATCACGTTTCTGGAGGGAGTCGTTTCGTTCATCTCCCCCTGCATGCTGCCCCTTCTGCCGGCTTATATTTCCTTTTTTGCCGGCGGGGGCAGACAAAAGACGGCCCTCTGCGCGGCGGCCTTTGTCTGCGGCTTCACCCTGGCCTTCTGCCTGATGGGGGTCTTCGCCGGATTTCTGGGCCATCTGCTGTCGGGCCACAGCAGGATCGTCAACGCCGTCTGCGGCGTCATCATCATAATATTCGGCCTGTCCTATCTGGAAGTCATTTCCCTGCCCTTCTTTAAGGGAGTGCAGGGCGAACGCTCCGCAGGCGGCATAGCCGCCGCCTTCGTATTCGGCGTCATTTATTCCGTCAGCCTGACCCCCTGCGTGGGAGCCTTCCTGGGCTCGGCCCTTATGCTGGCCTCTGCCTCTGCCAGCGCTCTGAAGGGCCTGGTCCTCCTGCTCCTCTATTCCCTGGGGCTGGGCATCCCCTTCGTGCTTACGGCCCTGTTCATAGACCGCATGAAGAGCCTCACCGACGCCGTCAAACGGCATTACAGGACCGTCAATATCCTCAGCGGAGTTTTTCTGATACTGGTGGGAGCGGCCATCGCTCTGGGACAGACAAACAGGCTCACGACCCTGTTTTAAAAGGAGAAAAAAATGAAAGCAGTATATCTTCTCATAATACTCGTCATAGTCATCATCGGCGCCTACGCCGCCTACGCGCCCCTGGCCAAAAAGGCGGACAAACCGCAGCCAAAGCTTGCAGGCCCGGTCGGGCCCGCCGAGAAGGCTCCGGACTTCACAGTCACCGATCAAAACGGCGGCAAGGTCAGCCTTTCCTCCATGTCCGGCAAGCCGGTGATCGTTAACCTCTGGGCCACCTGGTGCGGCCCCTGCAAAACGGAGCTGCCGGACTTTCAGGAAGCCGCGGCCAAATACTCCGGCAGTATCACCTTCAGGATGGTGAACCTGACAGACGGCGACGAGACCGTGGATACTGTGCGGAAGTTCATGAAGGACAACGGCTACACCTTTCCCGTCTATTACGACACGGAGCAGTCTGCCGCCAAAGCCTATGACGTCACGGGCATACCCACCACCGTCTTCATAGACCCCCGGGGCAACATAGTCTTAAAGCAGATCGGCATGCTCTCAAAGGAAGAGCTGCAGGAGGGCATAGACTCTCTCCTCGCCCGGCCGTAAGCCGGACGGGAAATGCCCGGGATATGACGGGCATACCCGTGACAACGAAAAAAAACGGATATATACCGCTTTCCGGAGACGAACCGGAAAGCGCCCCGGCAGATCTGTTGAGGGAAGAAAAAAAAGCAGGGCTTTCGCCCTGCAATTTTTTTATGCGTTATTAGTCAACGTCATAACCGTCTTTGTCGGCGGGAGCGCCGAAACCGTTGGAGTTGACGCGGATCCAGTGGTAATCCAAGGCGGTACCGTTCCAGGGCAGAGCCTGACCGGCAGCAACAGTGGCGGCATGGCCGTCAAAGAAACCGCAGAGGAATTTGGAATCGGCAGTCCAGCCCCAGTTAGCGTCTGCGCCGGCTCTCATTCTCTTGTTATGGAAAGCAGTGATCTCGCTGATGACGTAGATCTGGGCAGGTCTGCCCACGCCGCCTTCGGTCCATGCGGGCTGGCCGCCGTAGGTGGCGCCGCCGCAGCAGTATCTGTAGTGGTAGCTGGTAAATCTCTGGCCGTCCACAAAACCCTTATCCTTGGAAGCAGCGCCCCAAACGTTTCCGCTGTCGGAAGGGCAGAAGAACAGACTTCCGTTCTTTACGTAGGGCTCCACGCAGGCTCTCCAGCTGTTCTCTTTCATTGTAGCGGCAGTGGTGGTGGCATGGCCGGTGAACCATTCGCCGTTGTCGAAGTTGAACCGAGCGTAATCAAGAACAGGATAAGTCTGATCCCAGTCGCCGGAATACATGTTGATGGCAAGGGCCAGCTGCTTCATGTTGCTGAGGCACTGGGTCTGTCTTGCTTTTTCTCTGGCCTGTGCGAAAACAGGGAAGAGGATGGCCGCCAGGATGGCGATGATCGCGATTACGACCAAGAGTTCGATGAGTGTAAAACCTTTCTTCATTGGTTTCTCCTTGTATGATATTTACACTTATATGATAGCACAAACGGGGAAGAAGTTTCAATATGCTGCAAAATAAAATACAAAAAACCGTTTTTTATCATCCGGAAGGCTTATAAAAAAAAGAGCCCGCAGGGGCTCTTGTGGTGGAGATAAGCGGACTCGAACCGCTGACCCTCACACTGCCAGTGTGATGCTCTCCCAGCTGAGCTATATCCCCGGGACAACTATATTATACCTCAAAACCCGGAATAATGCAACCCCCGGAAAAACTTTTTATTTGCGGAAAACCGATACAACGGGTCCCGATAATGATATAATATATGCGGAACACTAAAATCCGGAGGCTTATCAATGAACATTCTTGCCATAGGGCCCCACCCCGACGATATCGAGTGCTATATCGGAGGGACCCTCGCCCTCTACGCCCTCGCAGGGCACAAAATAACCAACGCCTGCATCACCAACGGCTGTATGGGCAGCATGGAGCATTCCCCTGCGGAAACCGTCCGCATAAGAGAAAAAGAAGCCCGGGCCGCAGCCTCCGTCATCGGCGCGGAGGTGATCTGGGCGGACCTGGAGGACGCCTCCCTTGTTTCGGACATAAAAACGAGAAATATATTTATAGATGTAATACGCGCGGCGGAGCCGGACGTCATCATCTGCCCCTCGCCGGACGATTATCACCCGGACCACAGGGCCTGCTCCGTTTTGACGGCGGACGCCGCTCTCCTGGCCTCCGTCCCCCTGATAAAAACCGGGCACCCGGCTGCGGAGGCCACACCGTATATCTTGTATCACGACCACCCCAACGGAGTGGCTTTTGAACCCGAAGAATACGTGGATATCACCCGCGCCATGGACACTAAGCTCCGGATGATGTCCTGCCATCAAAGCCAGATCGGCTGGCTGAAGACCCAGTACGATATGGACTTTGCCTATTCCTTTGAGACCATGGCCCGGTTCCGGGGGCTGGCCTGCGGCGCCGCCTTCGCCGAAGGCTTCAGGCCCGACAAAAGCTTTCCCGGCAGCGCCCCCCGGCGCCTGCTGCCCTGATTAAAGTATATTATTAAAAACATAAAAAGAGGACAATATGACCAAGCTTTTCATCATCACACTTCTGACGCTCTGCGCTGCGGCTGCCATGGCCTTTGAGGCCTCCGTCACCGACTACGGGGCAGTTCCCGACGGCAAGACCGACTGCACCGAAGCCTTTCAGAAGGCCATAGACGCCGCCTACGAGGCCGGCGGCGGCAAGGTGCGCGTCCCCTACGGACAGTTTTTGCTGAAGGGGCGCCTCGCTTTAAGGTATAACGTGACCCTGGCGGGCGAAGGCGAAGCCCCCGCCTGCCCCACCGTGTTCGATTTGGAGAAAAAGTCTGTCAGCGCTTCCCTGGACATGACGAAGGATATACTCTCCGGCAGCGTGCTCTTCACCGAATGGGGAGCGGGGGACAAGGACGCGGAGCCCTTTATACGCATGGAACGCAACACCACCCTGAAGGGGATAGTGGTCTATTATCCCAAACAGGTCGCCGACCAGGCCCCCGTCCCCTACCCCTGGACAGTGGCGGGCGCCGGAGACAATATGAGCATACTGGACTGCCTGTTCGTAAATCCCTACCAGGCCATAGATTTCGGCTCGAACCCCGCCGGCAGACATCTTATCCGCAATTTCTACGCCCAGGCCATCTATAAGGGCATCTTCATAGACAAGTGCTACGACGTCGGCAGGCTGGAAAACGTGCACCTGTGGCCCTTCTGGACCGCCCACATGACCCCGCCGGGAAAGGACACAGCCCCTCTCTCGGACTGGACCATGAAGCACGGCACAGCCTTTATACTCTCCAGGGGCGACTGGGAATACGTGTCAAACTGTTTCTGTATCGCTTATTGGAAGGGCTTCCATTTCAAATCCTCCGCCCCCGACGGCCCCGGCAATTATCTCTGCAGCCAGTCCGGCGCCGACGGCTGCGATATGGCCCTGCACGTAGAGGAGACCCAGGGGCACAGCGGCGTGTCCTTTACCAACTCGCAGATGTTCGGCAGGATAGTGATAGACGAGAAGAACTACGCCCCCGTCAAATTCTCAAACTGCGGCTTTTTCGGCTGCCAGATAGTGAAAACGCCCTTTGAGAAGGAGACCATACTGGTAAAATGCAAGGGAGCCGTGGTGTTCGACAGCTGCCACTTCTACGCCATCAACGGAGCCACCCAGACCGAGTCCTACTTCCGGCAGGAGGACGGCCAGCTCACGGTCACCGACAGCATATTCTACTGCAACGATTTTCTGGACCCTCTTCCCATAGTCATAGAAAAGACGGCCAATTCCTGCATCTTTGCCCAGAACACCCTCTGGACGCAGAAGAAGCCGGTGAACAGAAAGAAGGGCAAACGGGTGATCATAAAGGATAATATTTACGGCGACACCAAATAAAGATTGCAAGCGCTCCCCGCAGGTGCTATAATAGTATTAACGAAACGTATTCAGCGAGGAAAAAACTATGTTCAACGGACTGGGAATGAACCTGGGGAACCTTTCCCGCCTTTCCGGCGCAAAGACCCGTTCCATATCCGCCGAGAATTTCGACGGGGCAAAAGGAAAGGGAGGCATGGCCACGGAAGGCACCGGAGCCGGCTGCGCCAGAGATCTGGGGCAGGGCTGGAAGGTGTCCCCCTCCATAATAATAAAGCCCGGCGAAGTCCGGGAGCTTGCCGATATAGAAGGCCCCGGCGCCATACAGCACATCTGGATGACCCCGGGAGGCGTAAGCCGCTGGCAGATACTGCGTATCTACTGGGACGGACAGGAGACCCCTTCGGTGGAATGCCCCATGTCGGACTTTTTCGCCGCCGGCTGGCCCGACGCAAAGCCCTTTGCGTCCCTTGCCATGTGCCTGAACCCCCGGAGCGGCATGAACTGCTACTTCGAGATGCCCTTCAGGAAACGGTGCCGCATCACCATGGAGAATATTTCCGAAGACAACTTCGTTCTGTATTATCAGATAGACTATACCCTTACGGAAGTGCCGGAGGACTGCGCCTATTTCCACGCCCAGTTCCGGCGGGTGAACCCCCTGCCCTACAAAAGCGTTTACACCATCCTTGACGGAGTAAAGGGCAAGGGGCAGTACGTAGGCACCTATATGGCCTGGCAGGTGAACAACACCGGCTGGTGGGGCGAAGGCGAGATCAAGTTCTACTTCGACGGCGATACGGACTTCCCCACCGTCTGCGGCACGGGGACCGAGGACTATTTCTGCGGCAGCTACAACTTTGACATAGGGGGCAGATATACCGAATTCGCTTCCCCCTATTCCGGAATGCCCCACGTAGTGAGGCCCGACGGCACCTATCAGAGCCAGCAGCGCTTCTCGCTCTACAGGTGGCACGTCACGGACCCCGTGCGTTTCGAACGGGAGCTGAAAGTCACCATACAGGCTCTGGGCTGGCGCTCCGGCGGCAGGTATCTGCCGAATCAGGACGACATAGCCTCGGTGGCCTACTGGTACCAGACCCTGCCCGCGGCGCCCTTCCCCGCCCTGCCGGACAAGGACCGGCTGGAAATAATATAAAAATGAAAACGCTGCCCGTTTTGCTGCTTCTCGTCTGCGCGTGCGCCTCTTTTGCCCAGGAGGCGGCGCCCCTTTTGCTCTCCGGCCCCTTCGGCTGCGAGAGCGTGATAGAATTCGCCGTCACCACCGATTCGGGAAAAGCAAAGGCGGACAGCGTCATGGTTTATACCTCCCGCATAACCCCCCGGGAGAAAACCCTGGATGCGGAGACCGACGGCCCCACGGGAAGCGCTTTTACAGCCCCTTCGAAAAGGCGGGCCGCCCTTCCCTTTGAAACCGGCCCCGCAGGGCTGCGCCTGCTGCCCTCGGAGGGCAGGCTGTTCGTGGGAGACAATATGTCCAACTCCTGCGTTTTGCCCCAGCTGCGCCTCCCCGGGAAGCCGGCGGTCCCTCTTGCCGGCAGGATAGGCAGGCTTTCGGGGCTGAAGCCGGAAGAGGTGCAGAGGGAAACGGCCTCTTCACGCTGGGAGGGCGAGATAAAGAACCCCTTCTCGGATACGCCGCTGAAAACGGTGAACACCCTTGTCTCGGTGAAAGACGGCGCAGCCTATATCTCCGCCTCTTCCCAAAAACCGGCTGCCGGCGGAGGCATACTGACCCAGGCGGCTCTGGACAGGATAAAAAAAGAACTGGGGACGCGGTTTGCCCTGCAATACAGCTCTTATGAAGGCACGGCCGACGTTTCCTACAACGCCTTTTTTGTGTTTGACACGGAAAAAGGGCTGCCTGTAAAGGCGCAGGAAAACTATTATATCACAGGCATCCTCCGGCCCGGCGGAAAGCCCATTTCCATCGAGGACGCAAAGGAAAAGGACCTGTATCTCACTATAGCGATAAAGATAACACACAATATATCAAAACAAGGAGACTGATAATGTCAGCAACACAACTGAAAGACTGCCTTGAGCCGGAATATCCGGTGATTGGCGTTTTCGCTCCCGGCGACCCCCGTCTCGACGAGACGGTGAGAGACCGCTGCCGCAACATAGTACAGATCATCGCCGACTCCATAGAAGGCAGAGTGCTGCTCCCCACGGGAGAGCCCTGCAAGGTGGTTTATTCCCGCACTCTGGTGGACGGCGAAAAGACCGCCGACATAGTGGCGGCCACCTTCAAGGAAGCCGGAGTGAACATTCTGGTGGGAGTGCCCGACACCTGGTCCTTCCCCCAGCTGACCACTATATCCCTTATGGCGCACTTTCCCAAGGATACTCCCATAAACCTCACCTGCGGCAACGCCGGCCCCAAGCCGGGCGTGGTGTACGCCCAGGCTACCGCCGGCGCCATGAGCCAGTACAGGCTCATCCATATGAACGTGGGCACCTGGGAAGACAGGGGCATGAACCCCAAGGTGACCCCGGGGACCATCGACAAGCTCATAGACTGGTGCCACGCGGCCGTCACAAAGCAGTATCTGAAGGGCAAGCGCGTAGCCGTCATAGGCCACGACTCCATGGGTATGGAGACAGCCATGGCCCACATCATCCCCGTGCGCAAGCAGTTCGGCCTGGAGTTCGCCCGCGTTGACATGAAGCTCATCAGCGACCTCATGAGAAAGGAAGCGTATTGCAAAAAGGAACAGAAGGAGCTGGCGGAATGGCTGAAGGCCAAAAGCGCCGGCGTGCAGCTGAACAACGCCGACGACGAAACGAAGTTCATGGAATCCTGCGCCATGTATCTGGTGCTCAGGGACTTCCTCAAGGACCTCAACGCCATAGGCGGCGGCTTTATGAACCAGCTGGAATGGGGCTCCGACAAGCGGGGCATCGGCATGGCCACCCCGGATATAGCCGAGAGCTTTTTCAACTCCACCTTTGACCACAACGGCAAAAAGGCCCCCGTCCCCTTCGCCACCGAAGCGGACATGCAGGGCATGCTCACCATGCTCATCTTCTCCTGCCTCACCGCCGGCAAGGCGCCTCTCTTCATGGACTTCCGCAAGGTGTGGGAGCCCGGCGAGATCAAGGCCCTGGCAGACGAAAAGGGCATCCGGATAGACGAAAGCGCCCTGTGGGCGAAGAAGGGCTTCGTGGACGGCAACAACTCCGGCTCCGCAGCCTTTGACTGGGCCGGCATGCCCGGCGACAGCGTGGACGCCCTTATGAAGAACGTCACCTTCCCTCTGGCAGACCCCGCCTACTTCATCGGCGGCGGCAATTCCGCCTGCTTCCATTCCCCCGGCGGCATAGAGGGCATAGCCGGCAGGATGATGTATTCCGAGATAAGCGGTCTCTTCTCCCTGAGCTGGGACGAAGCCGTGACGGCAGACATACCCGCGGATATGCGCAAGGAATTTGCGGACCTGACGGACCCCACCTGGCCCCACACCTTCCTGACGCCCAAATACGCCACCATGAACGAATACAAGCACTTCCCGCCCGCCAACCATATCCATATGATAGAGGGCCTCAAGCCCGCGGTGCTGGAATACTGGATGGATCTCACCAACGTGCTCAGCCAGCAGGCCTGGAACCAGCGCCCCGCCTATATAGAAGGCGTGGACAGGCCCACGCCTCTTCTGTATCTGGCCAACGGCGGCGAAAACAACGCCAAGCTCATGCTGGCCAAAAAGCTGTAGGCGCAGCGGCATAAACAAAAAACATCTGCCGGAGACGCTTCGTCTCCGGCAGAAAAACAAATACATCACCGGTATACAGATCTTGAGATTGAATCTGCCATGCGAGGAGGCGGAGGGCTACAGGTCGCCTTCTCAAA
>JAGDAG010000075.1 GCA_017959625.1 Abditibacteriota bacterium
CTCGCGCCGCCTTGCCCGCCGCGTCGTCCCGCATCCGCACGGCTTCGCAAAAAGGCGGCAGCATACGCGTCTATGGCGAAGGCCTTGCCGTGGAGGGCGGCGGCAGATTGACCCCCGGCAAAGGCTTCGGCAGGCAGGTCTTCGACCCGTTGGTCCGCAAAAAAGACGCCTGGTGCCGTATATATCCGGCGGCATACTTGCTGCCGGACGCGCTGGAGTATTAAGGCGTTTCGGCCGGGAGCAGACGGCGTGTCCGTTCCGAAGAAATGCTTATATATTGACGGGATCCCCGGAGCCGCGCCCGCGGAGCCGCGCGATCCTTTATCAAAAACGTGTCCCGGCGGCGCAGGCCGGCGGGAACGCACGCGGAGGTTTGGAAAATGCGTGTTTTATGTTTTTTGCTGTTGTTTTTTGCCGCGGTTGCTGCGTGGGGAGAAACGGTTTCTCTCGACGCCTTCAAAAAGCCGTGGAACTGGACCTATAACAACAACAGCCGCGGCTCCGGCGAGACCCGGCAGGATTCCGTTATGCTGCGGTACGATTTTTCCCGGGGGGACTATACCTGCCACGTGAGCATGGGCTGCCCTCTGGGGCTGGAACGGGTGCCCGAGGCCGTTCGTTTTGAGATAAAAAAGTCTTCCGGCCATTCTATGGCCTTCAGGCTGACGGATGCGGAGGGTGAGACCTTTCAGAAAAAAATGAACATCCCGGTCTGCCCGGACTGGCAGGAAACAGAGGTGTCCGTCTCCGGCTTCGGTTTCAGCTGGGGCGAAAAGAAAAACGGCGTTTTTGACGGCGCTCCCTCTTCCATAGGTTTTGCCGTGGAGCAGGGGCTTATTTCCGAGACCTCCGGGGTTTTGGAGATACGGAACGTAAGAGCCGTTTACGGAAAAGACAGAGGCCGCCTTGCCCTTGGCTCCGCTCCTTTCGGCGACGTGCGGGAGGTGAAATACCGCACCGGCTTTTCGCCGGTCAAGGCCCAAACAGAGGGAGACGCTTTCGTCACCCGGGGCGACGAAGCCCTTTCCGGCAGTGTGGACGCCGTTTTGGTGCCCGTAAAGGGAAAAGGAAGGGTGACGGTGCGTACGGCCTGCCAGTTCGACCGTTTTACCATGACCCGCGAGGGAGAAGGCGTCATAGAGTTCCCCTGCGGACAGCATATGGAGGGCTGGGCTGTGGACGCCCTGAGCTTCAGCGGCACGCTTTACGCTCCCCTCCGGCTCACAGAGATAGTTTACGAAGGAACGGAGCCCGACGGCGACCCTCTGTGCGTGACCGTCGTCCCGGTGGGAGAGATAATCACCGCCGCTCCCACCTGGGAGAAGAAAAACAAAAACGCTGTTTTTCATGTGAAGGTAAAATGCCTGGAAGAAGATCCCGCCCCCATGGATATGTTTCTGGACGTGCGGGATTACAACGGCGTACCGGTGACCACCCTGAAAAAACGGGTGCGGCTTTCGGGCATGGGCAAAGAAGACCTGTTCTCCTTTGAGGCGCCCTTCGGCAAAGAGCCCTTGCTGGAAGCCCTCGTCCGTTTCGCCTCTCCCGCCTTAGGCTCGGCGGCTCCGGCCCTTCCCGATGCGAACCGCTGCACCGTGTGCGCTTTGGATATAGAAAAAAGCCTGTATAAAAACCTGAAGGCGGCGGATATAAAAGAGAGCCCTTTCGGAATGGGCGTTTATCTCTACCGCCGGCAGGGGGAAGCCATCGAGAAGACTGCCCGTCTTGCCGGGGACATAGGCATCAAATGGACCAGAGAGGAATTCAACTGGGGCGCCATAGAACAGCAGAAGGGGGTTCTGGACTACAGGCATTACGACGATATCGTTGACGCCGCCCGGCGCAACGGCATACAGATATACGGCCTTCTGTGCTACTGGAACCACAATTATCCTCAGGATAACGACGAAGGCAGGGCTGCCTACTACAACTACGTGCGGGAGACCGTGCTGCGCTATAAGGACAGGATAAGATACTGGGAGATATGGAACGAGCCCAACATAGGCTTTTTCCCCGGCGACAAGGCAAATTATTACCTGATGCTCCGGGAGGCTTACGCTCTTATAAAGGAGATCGATCCGGAACTGAAGGTCATGGGCTGCTCTACCTCGCTCATAGATTTTGATTTTATCGAAAAGGCCATAGATTCCGGCTGCGATTTTGACGTGCTCTCCGTCCACCCCTACAGAGCGCGCATCGATGACGACGCTTATGCGGAGGAACTGGAAAGAGCCGTGAAGCTTACGGAAAAAATAGACGGGCGCCCCAGAGAGGTGTGGATAACGGAAATGGGGCTGCCTACCCATTTATACACCGGCGCCACGGAAAAGGAACAGATGTCCTTTTTGGTGAGGAGCTACGCGGGAGCCGCTTCCGTGGAGCATGTGAACGATATCAGCGCCTACGATTTTATCAACGACGGCGAAAACAGGTTTTACAACGAGCATTCCTTCGGAGTTCTTTGGCACGATATGCGCCCCAAGCCTTCGTATATAGCCCTTGCCACCCTGATAGCGGCTGCAAACGGCGGAAAACCGGCGGGAAGAGCGGAGTTTTGTCCGGAAGTGCGCGCCCACGCCTACGAAAAGGAAGGCTACAAAGGCTACGCCCTGTGGAGCCTGGAGGACGGCCTTTTTGAAGTGGAAGGAGACGCCGTTTTTTACGACGCCCTGGGAAGGCGCATAGAAGGAAAA
>JAGDAG010000076.1 GCA_017959625.1 Abditibacteriota bacterium
AACAAAAAACTCATTCTTGTCATCGGCATGCTGCAAAACCACTCCCCCCGGCCGGTGCTCCGGGCGCTGGCGCCTCTTTGCAGCGGCGCCGTGGCGGTGAATTCCCAAAGCCCCAGAGCGGTGCCGGCGGAAGACATGGAACGGGCCGTTTCGGAGTTTCTGTCCTGCAAAAGGGGAAAGGACGTCCAAAGCGGGCTTGCCCTGGCAAAGGAAATGGCAGGAAAAGACGGAGCGGTGATAGTCACAGGCTCTTTTTACACCATAGGAGAAGTAAAGTCATGAACGACAGCATACGGATAATCGGCTGCAAAGACACAGGCGAAGCCCTGGACAGGCTTGCGGAAAACATCAAAGAGGCCTCGCAAGGCAAGTCTGTATTTGAGGCGCCGGAGCACAGGATAATAATCCCCTCTCTGGTGAACCGTTACTTTGTGGACATACAGCTGGCAAAACGGGAGACGGTGCTCACCAGGATCAACTACGACACCCTGAAGTGGTCGGTGCTGCGGCTGGCCCGGGACCTCAGCGCCGAAGACATAGAAAAAAACCTTACCGAAAGGGATATCTTCGCCCATCTGCTGATGCTGCTTTCTCCCGAGGGTCTCGACTACTGCTTCAGGGACGCCCCCGGGGAATATAAACGATACCTTGCCGGATACCTGCAGGAAGACGGAGAAGAAAAAGCCGACTCCCGCAGAGATACCCTGGCGGCGAAGCTGGCTTCGCTTTTTATAAGATACAAGGAAGAAGCCCCGGATATCATTGACAAATGGGACCAACGGATAAAGGAAAACGGCGGCGGATACGAAGGCGAGGCGGAGGGCGCAGAGTATTTCCTTTACAAAAGCCTGCTGGAAGCGGGCACCCTGAAGGACGGCTTTCTGCTGGAAAAAGCGGATATCCCGGACGGCAGCGGTATCGTCGCCCACGTCCTGGGATACGACTATATACCCGCATCCACCCTTTCCGGCCTGAAAAAGCTGGCGGAAAACGGCATGAAAGTAAATATATACTACGAAAAGCCAAAACGATTCAACGAAGAAAACACGGCCCTGCTGAAGGCCTGGAACAAGATAAACGGCAAGGCGGCGTACAATCTGAAAAAGGAAGACGGCGCCGGCAAAGACAAGCCCACAGAAGATCTGCCGAAGGATAAAACGATCAGCTTCATACCCTGCGCCGGGCCGGAAAGGGAAGCGGAAGCGGTATGGAACAGCGTCTGCAGCAACCTGAAGAAGGATATAAAGATCAGACCCGAAGATATCTGCGTGCTGATATGCGACCCGGAAAAATACTACCCCGAGATGGAAAGGGTGTTTTTAAGAAAGGAGCCTTTAGCCGCAGAGCAAAATACAGAGCAGAAGAAAACGAGGTGCGTCCCCTTCAATCTGGCCTGCGTGCGCCCCACCCCCGGCAGCAACTACCTTGAAGGCATCAAAGCCCTGTTCCGCCTGCTGGATTCAAATATGGAACGTTTCAGGATAGAGGCTCTTTTCACCAACCCCTGTTTTCTGAACTGCTTCGGCCTGGAATACACGGAGGTCCTCAAATGGCTGGAGACCGAATGCGGAGCCTGGGGATATTTTGACGATACGGAAGAAGACCCCGCCCCGGACGGATACCACACTTGGAAAAGCGCCGCCCGAAGGATGCGCCTTGCCGGGGCAAGCAGGGAAGAATGGGAAAACGTGATACCGGATGCGCCGTCCTTTACCGACACGGGCAACAGGCTGCCGGCCCTGACGGAAATGCTTTACCGGGATATAGCGCGTCTTAAAAAGCTGGACAAAGAAAACCGGGAGCCCGAAAACAAAAACAGGCTGTTCAAAAAAGAAGAAGAAACAGACAAAAAGAATGAGCTCTGCCAAAACGTCTTTGATGAAGTGTCGGCATTCATAAAGCGCTGGCTCCGGCCGGGAAAAGAAGAAAAAGGCATGGCCGGCTTCACGGACAGCAGGCTGGACAGCTTCAGGTATCAGTGCGAGACGCGGAACTACGTCCCTCTCACCCGGGACATCCGCTGTTTTCTGGAAAGCACCATGGATCCCATGCAGTTCGAACACGGAAAGCCCTTTGAAAAAGGAGTCATGACCGGCCATATCGGCAATATAAAGATGCCCGCCTTCAAAATACTGTATCTCATGGGCTTCAACGAGGACGTTTTCCCGTCAAAGGATACGGCGCCCTCCATAGACCTTACCGCAGAGAGGGAAGATGCGGTCACCAAAAAAGACCTTGACCGGTACGCCTTTCTGAAGGCGGCGCTTTCCGCCGAAAGGGTATATATCACCTGGGACTGCAAGGACAGGCTGAAGGGCACGGACAAATATCCCTCTTCCTGCGTCACGGAGCTTATGGACCTGACTCTCTCCAAAGAGGAGATCAAAAAGATCAAAGATCAGATCAAAGACGAAGAAAAAAAGCCCGCCCTCTTCGGCAGGACAGTGATCAACACCGACGAAGGATCGACAGAGGATGACTGGACCCTGACCTACCACCAGGGAGACGTCCTGGAAAGACTGGCGGAAGAGGACTACAAAAAATACGGCGCGGAAAAACCGGAAACAACACAAAATCTTACAAAAAACGAAGACAAGCGCGAATTCACAGTAAAACAGATAAGCAAGTTCCTGCTGAACCCCGCAGAATATTATCTGGAATATGTTCTGGGGATAAGCGATTTCGAGCCTGCGGACAAAAACCGCCGGTTCGCTCCCCCCGCCACGGACAAAAAAAACAAATGGAGATACGAGAGAGAAGCGGTGACCTCCAGCCTGCTGCAGCGGAAAGACTGGGCCGAGGCTGCCGGTGACGCCTATGACGTTTACCGCAAACTGGGCATGGCCCCGGAAAAGGCTGCCGCGGAGCTGGAAAAAGAGCTCTTGATCCTGGAAAACACCTGGCCGATGCCGGAAGAAGAGATAAAAGAAGAAGAGCTTCAGGCAGAAGC
>JAGDAG010000077.1 GCA_017959625.1 Abditibacteriota bacterium
GGAAAGGGTCTCCGCAGAGGGCAGCTCTATCTCGCTGTAGCGGTTGGCGTATTTGATGTTGGCCTGGCTGGTGTAGCAGCCCTCAAACACGAAGTTGCGCTCTTCTTCTATGACGGGCAGTTTGCTCTTGTCCACGGAGTTTTCTATGGCCGAATAATACTCGTCGGCAGTGGAAAAATCTATCCGGGGCAGGATGGGATAATTGTCTCTGTATTCCAGCAGGTTCTTGATCTGCACTCTGGTGGGGCCGCCGCCGTGGTCGCCCCAGCCGTAGCACCACATGAAGTCACGGACTCCCTGCTCAAAGCAGCCGGAGATGTAGCGGCAGAAGCAGTCAAAGACACTCTTGTCTATGTTGCCGTTGTAGCCGCCGGGATCCCGGAGGGTCAACAGCTCGCTGCCGTCTTTGGACTTCCATATGAACAGGTCGGGCTTGTCATAGGGCCGGGTGTGGTAATACCGGGTGACTCCGCCCTTGGTCATGATGGAAGGTATAGTGGCCGCATGGCCGAAGATATCGGCGGACCAGTCCACCTTCACGTCCTCGGGCTCCAGGCCGTAATACTTTTTGAGATAACGGCGGGAATACAGCATATGGCGGCACAGGGCCTCGCCGGAGGCGCAGTTCTTTTCGCCCTCCACCCAGTTGGAGGCTGTGCATTCCCAGTTGCCGGATTTGATGCGTTTCCGTATCTTGTCCGCCAGGGCGGGGAAATAGTCCTGCATGGCCTTGTAAAGGGAGACCTGGCTCTGGCTGAACTTGGCTTCGGGGAATTCGTCCATGAGCTTGTCCACGGTGTAAAAGGTGTCGTGGGCGTCGTTGGCGGTCTCCGGCCAGGACCACATCCAGTTCATGTCTATATGGGCGTGGCCTATGCAGTGTATCTTGTACTTCTTGGCTTCCTTGCCGATGGGGGCGAGGGCCTCCAGCGCGTCGCTGAAATCCCCGCAGCATTCTCCGGCTTTGCTTTTTATAAGGTCGGCTGCCTTCTCCAGTATGGGGGTCCATTCCTTTTCTTTTTTTATGGCCCGCATAAAGTTGTTGGCAAAATCCAGCTGGAACATGACCCTGCCCAGCCCGGCGGTCTTTTCGGCTTTGACCGTGTCGATATACTTGTTGAGGGTATATAATTTAGAATCTAATGACATGTTCGTATCCTTATTTTATAATAACGGTGGCGTTGGACCAGGCCTTCAGGTCAAGGGAAAGAATGCCCTTTTCCACAACGGCCGTGCTCTCGTCTGCTTTTCTTTCCAGCATATCCGCTTCGTAAGCCGATACGGCGCCGGGGCAGATGCCCGAAACGTCTATCTGCACCTTGCCGCTCTTTCCGCAGAGTTCGTATATGCGGATAAGGGTCCCGGAGCCGTCTTCGGTCTTCTTGATGGCGGAAACGTTGACGTTGCCGCTTATAAGGCTTCCGAAGCTCTTCTCCGCAGGCAGGGGCCCTTCCTGAACGGGAGCCGAAACCAGGGTGAGAGGATTGTTGAAGTCCTCGCCTTCCCGCACCGCGCGGGTGATATCGAAGGGCTTGTTGTCAAACACCATGGAGTATTCTATCTCGTGGTCGCCGGTCTCGGGATAGGGGTCCGGAGCGTAGCTGGACCGGAGCAGGGTGAGGCTGATGGTGTCGTCCTGGCAGCGGTGGCCGTGCTTGGCCTTGTTCACCAGGGTCACGCTGTGCTTGTCGTCGGACAGGCTGACCCACTTCAATGCCGGGATCTCCTGAGCCGACTGCTCCCTTTCCTCGAAGCCGAAGGGTATCTCGTAGCGGAATTTGCCGCCGGCAAAGCCCGTGGGGAAGTATGCCCGCAGGGTGGGGATGCCCTTCTGGCCGTCGCCTATCTCAAACCAGCGGGTGCGCACGGTGAAATCTACCTTCCTCGAGCCCTTGGCCAGGCTGGTGTCCAAAGCCACGAAGGACTTGTTCACCTTGAACTCCGCTCTCAGGGTGATGAGGTTGGGGCCGTTCCTCAGTATGCGGAAATTGCCGTCCGCAAGAGGCCTGCGTTCCTTGACGGGAGACAGGTGCCAGGCGGGCATGTTGTTGGGGGTCTCTTCCTGATATTCCACCAGGCCCAGCCGTTCGCCGGGCTTCACGTAGTTGAAGCCGGTCTCCTTGTCGATGACGCTCACCACCGAGGCGCTGACGGCGTCCACCGTGACCTTCAGGTATTCGTTTTCTATAATGTATTCGCCGTTCATGGGAGGCTGGCCGTCGCCCCGCAGGAACTTGTCCCCTACGTCGCTCTTTATGGTAAGGGCGTTGGGGTCCGGCTCTATGGAGTCGCCGGTGTCCAGAACGTACACCTTGTAGCCCAGAGCGGGGATGTCTTTGGCCTCAAATACGAAATCGTCGTAATAATGGCCGTTGTAGCCGCAGCGCTCTATGTGCTGGCATTTGACCTTGCTGCCCGAGGCGTCGTAGGCAAATACGTTGTTGCGGTCGGCCTGCTTGTTCCACACCTTGGCGTGGACCGTCTGGGAGCGCTTCCAGGGCTTGGGGTTGTAAACCAGGATGGGAGCGGCCCCTTCGCCGGAAAGCCCCAGGGTGGTGGCGCCGAAGGAATCATAGGCCAGAGTGTTGCAGCCGGGGTGGGGCATAACGGTATAGCCGGACATCTGCCTGCCGTGCTCTGCAGCCCCCGCGCCCAGGTCGTCGCCGATCCTGCCCGCCTTGGCCTTTGCCATGAGGGATGCGGTGTCGATCTTTCCGCTGATTTGGCGTATGGCCTGGTTCTTCACCGAAGAGGTGCAGGTCATGACTTCCTGGAAGTTGTGCTGGGCGTAGGCGTAGGTGGCCCGGACGCCGGAACCTGGGAATATGTCGTGGAACTGGCTGAAGAGCATCCGCTGCCAGGCTTCCTCGAAGCGGGCCTGGGGATACTCGTATCCGGAAACGGCCCCTGCCAGGACCGCCAGGGTCTCGGCGGAAGGCAGCTCGGCCTCGGAGGTGCGGTTGGCGAACTTCACGTTGGCCTGGCTGGTGTAGCAGCCTTCAAATACGAAGTTGCGCTGTTCCTCTATGACCGGGAGCTTGGCTCTGTCCACGGTGTTTTCTATAGCTGAATAATATTCGTTGCTGGTGGAGAAGTCCACCTGAGGGAGAATAGGATATTCCCTGAACTCTATGAGTTTTCTGATCTGGGCTCTGGTAGGGCCGCCGCCGTGGTCGCCCCAGCCGTAGCACCACATAAAGTCCCGGACCCCGAACTTATAGTTGTTTTTGATATGGGCGCAGAAGCAGTCGAACATGCTTTTGTCTATGTCGCCGCTGTAGCCGCCGGGATCCCGGAGGGCCAGCAGCTCGCTGCCGTCTTTGGACTTCCAGACAAACAGGTCGGGCTGGTCGTAAGGGCGGGAATGGTAGTAGCGGGTGACTCCGCCCTTGGTCATGATGGAGGGTCTGGTGGAGGCGTGTCCGAAGATATCTGCGGACCAGTCCACCTTCACGTCCTCGGGCTCCAGGCCGTAGTATTTCCTGAGATACCGGCGGGAATAGAGCATATGGCGGGCCAGGGATTCGCCGGCCGCGTTGTTCTTCTCGCCCTCCACCCAGTTGGAGGCGGTGCATTCCCAGTTGCCGGATCTGATCCTTTTGCGTATCTTTTCCGCCATTACGGGGAAATGGTCCTCCATGGCCTTATAGAGGGAAACCTGGCTCTGGCCGAATTTGGCTTCGGGAAACTCGTCCATAAGCTTGTCCACTGTGTAAAAGGTGTCGTGGGCGTTGTTGACGGTCTCCGGCCATGACCACATCCAGTTCATGTCAATGTGGGCGTGGCCCAGGCAGTGGACCTTGTATTTCTTGGCTTCCGCGCCTATGGGGGCGAGAATTTTTTCCGCTTCGTCCACCATGGCGGAAGAGGGGCACCCCTTGTCCAGGGCGCCGCTGACGGCGTCGCAGGCAGAAGCAATGGCGGAGGACCACTCGCTTTTGCCCAGGGCGTCCATAAAGCCCTTGGCAAACCCTATTTCCAGCATGATCCGCTGGACGGGCGCGCTTTTGTCCTCCTTTGCTCTTTCTATGCTTTTGTTGAGAGCGTAGAGCGTTGAATCTAACGACATAGGTAACCTCGTTTTTTAAAGTGTTTCCCGCGGCGGGGCGGGTTCAATAGTATTGTATCATATATAAAGGTTTTTTTGCGTGAAAACAAAAAATAATTTATTATTTTTTACCGGTGGGGGCGGGGCGGGAAAAGCCCGCCGGAAAGAGCAAAAAAACGGGGGGAGCGAAACGCTCTCCCCGCGTGTTTTTCAGGCGCTTACCGGACCTTCACCTTGCACTTGGCCGTAAAGCCGCCGTCCTTTTTCTTGACGCGGATGGTGGTGGAGCCGGGCTTTACGCCCTTTACCACTCCCTCCGCCGTCACCGTGGCTACGGAAGTATCGTAGCTGGTCCAGGTGACGCTTTTGTCGGTGGCGCCGGCGGGCGTTACCGCCGCTTTCAGGGTGACGGTCTTTCCCTTGTCGATGGTGACGGAGGTCTTGTCCAGGGCGACTCCCGTTACCGCCACCTTCGGCTCGGTGACCTTCACCTTGCATTTGGCCGTAAAGCCGCCGTCCTTTGTCTTGACGCGTATGGTGGTGGAGCCGGGCTTTACGCCCTTTA
>JAGDAG010000078.1 GCA_017959625.1 Abditibacteriota bacterium
GACTGCGTGAGTCACGCAGTCCCTATTCGTGTTTTTTACAGTTCCACAAAGGTGTTGGTAGCGGAAGATTCCATGGCTGCCATACACATCTCCACGGACAGGATGCCGTCGTTCAGGTCGGAGCAGCTGACTCCCTTGCCTCTGATGATATCCAAAAAGCTCTGGACCAGTATCACGTCGCCGCCGCCGTGGCCTATGCCGTTGGGGTTGCAGCTGATCACTTCGTCCTGGCAGCAGTGATGCCGGAACAGCTTCACCTGGCTGGTGGTCCAGTCGAACTCTATGGTGCCGTCGTAGCCGATCACCCTGCAGCCCCGGTTTCCGGCCTTCTTGCGGGCGTAGAAGCACTGGGTATAAACGGCGTGGCTGCCGTCCTCAAAGCCTATGAGGCAGCTGCCGGAGTCTTCGTTTTTGGCGTCTTCGCCGAAGGAGCACATCCTGCCGTAGGCGGCGCGGTCGCCCTTTTTGGGCATCCGGTCCAGATCGCAGCCAAACATCACTCTTTGATAGGGATGCTGCTTGCAGTCCGTTTCATCGCAGTCCACGCAGTATTTGCCTGCGGGCTTTGAACAGTCGAACACCTTTTTGCTGGTCATGGCGCATATGCGAACGGGCTTTTTCTCCAGTATATACACCATATAATCCAGGTCGTGGGTAGCCTTCTGGAGCCACAGCCCCTGGGTCTCCTCGTTGTCCCGGTACCAGCTCTGATAGTAGGTGTCGCCGTAATTGGGGTTGTTCCAGGCGTACATATGCATGGGCTCGCCTATGTCTCCCCGTTTGATCATCTTTTTGGTCTCCAGCACCAGCTGGGTGACTCTCAGGGGAAAGCCTATTACCACTCTCTGTTCCTTGCCGGCTCCCGCAGCCTTCAGGGCTTCCAGGTCCTTACGGTTGGTGGCGATGGGCTTTTCCAGATACAGTGGCAGATCGGCGTTCAGTACCAGCTGTCCCATTTTTGAATGCAGGCTGCAGCGGGTGCCCACCATCACGCCTTCAAAACCGCCGGCGGCAAGCATTTCCTCCGGGTCGGTGAAAAGGGCGCAGGTCTCGGGATTTTCACCCAGCCTCCTGAGCTGCTCTTTGAGCGCCTCCGCGGGCTTTACGTCGCAAACTGCGGACAATTCTGCCTCCGGGCACTGGAGTTTGAGCATGCTCCACACGTCGGAGAGTCTTCCCCCCAGGCCTATAACTGCGATCTTCATTGCTATCCCTCAAACAGATCCATATAATGATCGGCGATAAGCGCGTATCCGGCCCAGGTGGGATGCACACCGTCGGCAGCCCAGTAGGAAGGAGCGGCCAGCTTTGCCGCATCTGCCATGATGCTCTGCATGGGGATATATTCCGTTCCGAACTCGCAGGCCAGCTTGCGGCATACGCCTATCTTGTTGATAAGGTCGTCCTTCAGCCAGTTTTCCTGCCCCGGCTGCACCAGCTGCAGATACGGCTCGATGATGATGATATCGTCTGTGAGCTTTTTGCTGCGGACAAGGATATCTCTGTAATTGGCTTCAAAGGCCTCGGTGGAGGTAGGGTCGTTGCTGTCGTAGCGGCGCCAGGTATCGTTGATGCCAATCATAATGGAGATGACGTCGGGCTTGATGGTCTCCGCATCGGCGGCCCAGCGCTGCACCAGGTCTATGGTCCTGTTGCCGCTGACAGAGCGGTTTATGAACTTGAGGCCGTATTCGGGATAGCTGCAAAGCATCTCGGCAGCCACAAGAGTGGCGTAGCCGAACCCCAGAAAGCTGTCGTCTTCTCTGCTGCGTCCCGCATCGGTGATGCTGTCGCCTTCAAAAAGAATGGTCATGTTTTTTTTCAGTGTGATCATCTGAAACTCCTTATTGCAATTTATGATCGAATTCCGAAATCAAAAAAGTGTGATCGCTGGGCTTTTCCCGTTTGCGGGGCTCCTTATCCACCCGTGAAGCGGAAAGGCAGGCAGCAAGAGGCCTTGACGCCATGATATAATCTATGCGCCAGCCGTGATTTGCCCGGAAACAGTTCATTCTGTAATCCCAGAAGGTGTACGCCTTTTCTTCCGACGGGTTCAGCTTCCGGAAGGTATCCGTAAGGCCCAGGGACATGATCTTTTCCAGCCGGCTCTGCTCTTCTTCGCAAAAGCCCACGCCGCCCCGGTAGAGATCGGGGTCGTAAACGTCCATATCGGTGAGGGCTATATTGAAGTCGCCGCACCAGATTATCTTGTCGTCCATATCCAGCGAGGAAAAATATTCATACATGAAATCCAGAAATCTGAGCTTTGTTTCAAATTTCGGCGTCCCCTTCATCTGCCCCTGGGGAATATACGTGTTCACGAACAGAACGTCCCCTGCACGGGCGCTGATGAACCTGGCCTCGGTGTCAAGAGACCCGTCTCCCGTGCCTTTGACCACGCCTTCGAGCTCATGGGGGGAGATCAGGGCCACGCCGTTGAAGGTCTTCTGTCCCAGAAAGGCGCAATGATAGCCGGCCTCCCGTATGGCGTCGGCGGGAAAATCCTTGTCCTGGCATTTGGTTTCCTGTATGCAGAGCATATCGGGCCTGTTTTCCGTCATCCAGCCCAGTATCACGTCAAGGCGGTTGCGTATGGAATTGGCATTAAAAGTGGCAGCGATCATCATATTCTCCTTTGATACATATTAATTATATCACTTTTATGCAGGCTGCAAGCGTTTTTTATCATCTGCCCGGTCAAAAAATCCGGCATTCAGGCGCGGGGGCGTTTCTTGACAGATAAAAACCTATAATGCTATACTAAAATTGTATCGTAAATAAAAGAGGTGTTGTATGTCCGGACATTCCAAATGGCATAACATAAAAATGCGCAAAGGCGCGCAGGACGCCAAGCGCGGCAAGATCTTTACCAAAATATCCCGCGAGATCATGGTTGCGGTAAGAGAATCGGGCCCCAACCCCGACACCAACCTGAAGCTGAAGATGTGCATCCAGAAGGCAAGAGACAACTCTATGCCCAACGACACTGTGCAGAACGCCATCAAGCGCGCCAGCGGCGCTGCGGACGGCGCAAATTACGAAGAAGTTTATTACGAGGGCTACGGCCCTGCCGGTGTGGCGATTTTCGTTCAGGCCCTCACCGACAACAAAAACCGCACGGTATCCGAAGTACGCCTTGCCTTCAGCAAGCACGGCGGGAACCTGGCAAGCCAGGGAGCCGTGGCGTATCTTTTCTCCCGCAAAGGCCAGTTTTTCTTCTCAAAGGAGACCTGCGACGAAGACTCCATAATGGAGATCGCTCTTGAAGCGGGAGCCGAAGACGTCAAGACAGACAGCGAAGACTCTATAGAAGTAATAACCGACCCCAGCGATTATCAGGCTGTGCGGGATGCTTTCGAGGCGGCCGGCATCGGGTTTGAGAGCGCCGAGGTCACTATGATCCCCGCTACCACGGTAGATATCACAGACGAAAAAGACGCCTCCAAGATCCTCAAGATCATGGATCAGCTGGACGATTGCGACGACGTTCAGAAAGTGTATTCCAACTTTGAGATCGACGACAGCATAATGGAAGCGCTTTAGGGTAAAACGATGTCCGATATCATATATATGGACAACGCTGCCACCACCTCTCTTATCCCCGAGGTGCTGGAAGCGATGATGCCCTATCTTACAGACTGCTTCGGAAGCGCTTCCACCATTTATTCCATCGGAAGACAGGCAATGGACGCTGTGGACGAAGCCAGAGAAAAAGTCGCCGATCTGATAAACGCCCGCGACCCCGAAGAAGTTTATTTCACTTCCTGCGGCAGCGAAAGCGACAACTGGGCCATAAAAGGCGCCTGCGAAGCATATCTGAAAAAAGGAAAGCATATCATCACCACGGCGGTGGAACACCACGCCGTCCTGGATACCTTTGATTATCTGAAAAAGCGCGGCTGGGAGATAACGGTCCTGCCTACAGACAATTTCGGCAGAGTGAGCCCCGCGCAGGTAGCCGAAGCCATAAGGCCCGATACCGTGCTGGTTTCCGTGATGCACGCAAACAACGAGATAGGCACGATCATGCCCGTCAGTGAGATCGGAAAGGTATGCGCCGAAAAGGGCGTTTTCTTTCACGTTGACGCAGTTCAGACCGCGGGCCACATAAAGGTGGACGTCCGGGATATAAACTGTTCCGCCCTTTCCATATCCGCCCACAAATTCCACGGCCCCAAGGGCGTGGGCGCCCTGTATCTGAAAAAGGGCTGCATCTGCAGAAAATTCCTTCACGGCGGCGCCCAGGAAAAGAATCTCCGGGCAGGCACCCATAACGTCGCCGGTATAGTCGGGCTGGGAAAAGCGGCGGAGATCGCAAAAAACGAATATCCCGCCGAAGAGATACGCCTTTCCGCCCTGCGGGACAGGCTCATAAAGGGAATAAGCGCCTCCATAAAGGAATGCAGGCTGAACGGCGACCCCGCGCTGCGTCTCCCGAATAACGTCAATTTCATATTCAAAGGAATAGAAGGAGAATCCATCATCCTTTTCCTGGATATGAAGGGCATTTGCGCGTCTTCGGGTTCCGCCTGCACCAGCGGGTCTCTCGATCCTTCCCACGTTCTTCTGGCCATCGGCCTCGAGCACGAACAGGCCCACGGCAGCCTCAGGCTCACTCTCGGGCGTGAAACCACAGACGAACAGATCGATACCGTCCTTTCGGAGCTTCCTCCCATCATCGAAAGACTGAGGCAGATGTCTCCTTTATATAATTAATTATTGGAGTTGTGCAACTATGGCTAAAATAGATCTTAACGATGAACTGCTTGAATTAGAGCGCCTTCACAACAAAAAGAACGCCGAAAAACAGACTGCTAACAAAACGCCGAAGCCGAAAAAGCCGGCGCCCGATAAAACCGAGGCGGTCCACTCCGAGCTTCTTGACGAACTCGAGAAGGCGGCCAGCCAGGCCGGCGAAAAGTCCCGCGAACGCAAGGAAGAAGCCAGACAGGAAAAAGAAAAGGCCAAAAAAGTCAAAGACACCACCCGGCTTGCCGCGCTATGCGCAGTTGTCATAATCGCTGTGGCCATATTGTTCTTCTTTGTTTTTGACGGAGGCGGCAAAAAGCACAACACCTCTGCCAAGGCCCTTCAGAACCCCGCTACGGAATTGGGCTCCATCAACGAGTGGCAGCACCAGCAGGGAAACAACAGGATGTCTCCCCAGTTCGCCCCTCCCGCTCAGCCAGCAAGACAGCCCGGCGGTTTTCAGGATAACCCCATGTAAAAAAAAGAAGCAAAAACCACAATGTGATTTTTGCTTCATTTTTTTTCTTTACCTTGCTTCAACGCCCACAAAGTTTACGTAGCTTCCCCCCGACGCCGGGTTTTTGCCTTCCTTCACCCTTAGGGTCACCCTGTGCGTTCCGCCTCCTGGGCAGTCAAACTCTTTCGAAGCGGGCGTATGCCTTGCCGGATCGTACTCATCTATGACTCCGACGGACTCTCCGTCAACCGTCACCTCCAGAAAACCTGCATCGTCATAGCCCAGCCATTTTACCGCGAAGCTTTCGCCTTCCATCAAAAAGTCAACGCTGCTTCCGGGCAAAACAGACGTTATCCATGAGGGACAGTCGGTCCAGCTTCCTTTTCTGGAAACCTCGGCGTACGACAGGCTTTTTTTGTCTTTCCCAAGGACCGGCGGCGCCTTGTATATCTCGGGTATCCAGACCTTCATGGCTCCGGGCTCCCTGTTGTCCCACAGAAAATAGGGTATAAGCGTCAGGGCTTTTTCGGCGGCTTCCCGCCCGCTGTGGTCCCTGCCCTTTGCCCTTATCACCGGATATTTGCCAAAAAGAGCGTTGTCGGTTTTCACGGCGCCGCCTTTTTCTATGGTCAAACAGTCCAGAGGGCCGTTGTCCGCCTCTTCGATGCAGTAAACCAAAGGGCCGCAGGTCACGGCAAGAGCGCCCCTGTTGCCGGCGATCCTTTTATCGGCAGTATTATAGACCGGCTCCATGGGGAAGGTGAGCAAAACCTGTGTTTTGCCGCTGTGCTCGATACAGGAATAGCCGTTCTTTCCGGCTTTCACGGAAACCTCTTTGCCGTTGACTTCCACCCGGGGCGCCTTGCACCAGGAGGGGATCCTGTACCACAGCCTGGCGTCGGCGCCGGTTATGGTCAGCCTGACGGTCTCTTCAAAGGGATACTCCGTCTCCTGGCTGACGACAGTGTCCCCCACCCGGGCCCGGCTGCCTATATACTGATGGACGTATATATCCTTGCCGTCCACGCCGTAGATATATTCTCCTATGTCCGCATACAGGCGGGCGATATTGGGAGGGCAGCAGCTGCAGCCGAACCAGCCCTGCCTGTGATGCGCGCCCAGGGATTCCAGAGGATTGACGTAAAAATATGAAGAGCCGTCCTCGGACATAGCGGCCATAACGGCATTGTAGACGGTGGTTTCTATTTTATCCGCATAAACGGCCTTCGGCTCCGTTTCAAGGAGCCTCTGGGTCCAGAAAATAAAGGCTATGGAGGCGCAGGCTTCGCAGTAGGCCTTTATATTCGGCAGGAAATAGGGCTCGGCGGAAAAGCCTTCGGTACTGGGGTCCGACCCCACTCCGCCGGTTATATACTGTTTTCTTTCGGTTACGTCCTCCCATATGGCCCGGCTGGCGTCAAGGAGGGCCTTGTCGCCCTTCAGCCTGCCCACGTCCGTCATACCGCTGTAAAGATACTGGGCCCGCACGGCGTGCCCCAGGGCCTCGGTCTGTTCCCGCACCGGTTTATGGGCCTGGGCGTAGTGATAGGTGTTGAGAGGGGTGTTCACGTAAGCCTTGTTGAATTCTTTATCCGCCTCGGCTTCGTAGTCCCAGTAGTGAGGCTGAGTCCCCCTGACGGTCAGAAAATAGTCGGCCAGCTCCAGATATTTTTCCTTGCCGGTGCATTTGTAAAGCTTAACGAGGGCCAGTTCTATCTCTTCGTGTCCGGGATAGCCGTGCATCTTGCCTTCCTCCGGCCCGAATACGGAATCTATATAATCGGCGTACCGGCAAACGCATTTCAAAAACTTGTCCTTGCCCGTGGCTTCATAATAGGCCACGGCGGCTTCCATAAGGTGGCCCGCGCAATACAGCTCATGGCGCCAGCGCAAGTTGCGCCAGCGGTTCTCCGGCTCTATGAAAATAAAATAAGAGTTGATATAACCGTCGGGGCGCTGCACTTTGGCTATGCCGTCTATTATATCGTCTATCTGCTTCTCCAGCAGAGGATCCGGCTCCTTGGCCAATACGTAAGCGGCCGCTTCTATCCATTTGGCCACGTCGGAATCCCAGAATATATGGGGCTGGCCGGTTTTTTTGGCAGTTTCCTTTTCCTCGGGAGTAAGAGTCTCCTTGCCGTTCCACAAGCCCGAAAGGGCCTCCAGCCGGCGGGAATCCCTGAGCATATCGTATTGGTGGGGAATGCTCACGTCCCTGTTCCTGTTCCGGAGCTCCGTCCAGAAGGAGCCGGTGATATCTACCGATTTCAGATCAACGTTTTTCATAACACACCATCCCGGAGCTGACCATAAAAGGCAGATCAGCAAAATTATTATTTTTTTCATCATAGTCTGCGCCTGCATCATTATAGCCGGTATCAATACGGTATATCAGCCTTTGTCACTCTTTATATTCGGGTATCCATACCTTCATGGCCCCGGGCTCTCTGTTGTCCCATAGATAATACGGGATAAGAGAAAGCTCCCTTTCTTTGTTTTCTTCAAGGTCAAATCCCCGGGCCCTGATCACGGGATATTTGCCGAACAAAGCCTTGTCGGTTTTCACGGCCCCGCCTTTTATCACAGCCAGGGCGTCCAGCCTTCCGTTGTCCGTTTCTTCGGCGCAATACACCAACGGACCGCAGGTGACGCAGAGCTTGTTGCGGTCGTCTTCGATGGCGGGATGCGCCGTGTTGAAAACTATGTCCATGGGAAACGTGAGGACTATCTCGCTCTCGCCCTTATGCTTCAGGGAAACGTAACCGTTTTTCCCCTTCTTAAGGGGCGTTTCCTTTCCGTTTATCACGCAAGACGGGCTGCCGCACCAGGAGGGCAGCCTGAAGTAGAGCGTTGCTTCGCCGCCGGAGGCTTTGATCCTGACTGTATCCTCAAACGGATAATCGGTATCCATTTCGATATCGGTGGCTCCTATTCTGGCAGCGCAGCCTATATACTGGTGGATATAGACAGCCTTTCCGTCAACGCCGTAAATATATTCGCCCAGATCGGCAATAAGCCTGGCTATATTGGGCGGGCAGCAGCTGCAGCCGAACCAGCCGCTCCTGTGATGTCCGCCGTCCGATTCCAGAGGATTCACGTAAAAATACCGGGAGCCGTCTTCGCTCATAGC
>JAGDAG010000079.1 GCA_017959625.1 Abditibacteriota bacterium
CGCCGTCGGGAGTAAAATCCTCAGTCTCGGATACGAGAAGGATGGCGTCGATCGCCACGTAGTATTGTCCTGTTTCGGCAGGCCCCGTGACTTTGATATTGATGGTCTGCGGGCCTTCGTAAAGGCTGGCCGTCCCCACCTTATACCACGCCAGGCCGTCGCCGTAGGGGCGTTCCGTTGACGTGTCGGGCGTCATCCACGGGCTTCCGCTGTTGGATATCTCTACCGGCGAAGAAACGGAGTTTTTGGACATGGCTATCCACATGGTATAGGATTTGTTCTTCTCCGCATTTATGGTCATGGAAGCGTAATATTCCGTAAGGGGCGCTTTCACAGGCTCGTCCAGCAAAAGGACTGTCCCGTCGGAGGCCCCGCTGCGGGCGCGGAAACCGGTGAAGCCCGTGCGTTTCAGAGTGCTGCTTTCTATCCACAGGCTGGCGTCGCTCACGATGCTGCTTTGGGCTATGATCTCCTTTGCCATGCCGTAAGCTGTGTTGAACGCGCCGTTTTTAAGGACTTCCTTTATGTTTTTGACGCTGAGGTCACGGAGCTTCCTTTCCGTTTCATCGTCCAGAGGGGCCGCTTTGACTACGCGCTCCATTTTTTCGATCTCCTGCTCCGCCGTTTCTTTCGGGAAAAACAGAGAAAAACTGATGTTCTTCATGACCACGGGGCGGGTGCCCAGGGTGACCGTATACAAAGGATTGGATTTTTTGCTTGTGCTTTTTGCCTTTTTGATCTCCGCGTTGCCGGGAAATACTATCTTGGGAGCCGTGTTCTTTATGCCGGGGAAAGTGACCTGTTTGTTGTCCTCGGCCGCCCAGATAACGTAATCGGAGGTGCCCAGGATGTTGTATCCGAACACGTCCTCGCCGAAACGCACCACGTCCGCGGCCTTGGGCGAAGGAAGCCAGTAAGTATGGCTTGCTTCATCCAGAAGTATGGGGGTAAGCCCTATCTCCGAAGACGCGGGGTATTCTATCACGTTGGGCCTGTATGCCTGTATGTTGTGGCATTTGTTTTTGAATTCGTTTGCCTTTGCGACGCCTGCGCCGCCGTTGTAATCAAAGAAGAAGCCCTTATAACCAAGGTTTATCAGGCTCTCGGCAGGCATCCCCGGGTTCACCGCCGCTATCCAGGTGGTTTTCGGATACGAGGTGTTGAGATTATACAAAAGGCATATATCCAGGCCGAGTTCTCTGTCCTCCGCGTCGCAGGCGTAGGCGAAGCCGTCGGGGCTGGAGGGGGAGGCGCTCACAAGATAGGTCTGGTTCACAATGCCTCTTTCGGCGGAATATATGATGGGCACGTTGGCCACGTTTTTGCGCAATACGTCTCCCATGGAAGACATATATTCCCTTACGGAGTCGTTTCTGAAGCCCGTAAGGTCCTGCCAGTAGGAGCCGTTTGTGTTTGCCCGGACGTTTTTGCCTGTGGCGGAATCATACATCTGCCCCAGGCCTCTGGAGGCGTTCCTCAGCTGCGCCCATAAAGGCAGAAGCTTGAGATAGTCCGAGATCTGGGGAAGATTGGGGCTTATGCCCCATTTATGGGCCAGCATCCCGTTGTGGAAATGCTTCTTGGTAAGATAGCCTTCGAATTCAAGGGAAAACTTTGCGCTGTCGGGCACAAAGCTTGCGTCTTCTCCGGCAAAAGCCAGTTTGCTTGCGTTGACCGGATTGTAAAAGAACCGGAGCCCTTCTCCGGGACGGACCTTTGAAAAATAGGAAATGACCGTATCTCTCAGATCGTCATAGCCTTCCCAGATGTCAAAGCTTCCGTAACGGGTGACATGGGGATACACCAGAAGCGCGCTGTCGGCGTCAAGAGAACGCTCAAGCCTTATGGTGGACTGGCCGTTGGCGTTGACCTCCAGGACGCCGGACTCGATAACGGTCTCATCGGATTTGTTCACCACCATGAAAAGGCCGGAATCCACGTCCTTCCACATTTCGGTGATCACCTTGTCGGGATAGGGGCCGTCGATCCTGTAACGGGCCGGGTCGATGATAAAGCCGGAAAGAGGATCGTTGGTCTCTTCGCCCAGCTCGATGCCGTATCTGATGCCGGCTCCGTCCAAAAGATCCATTATCTGCTGGAGCATTTCCGGGTTGGAATTGGTCAGCTGATATCCGTTGGTGATGATGACAGAGTCCGCGCCGGCTGCCGTCAGGGCGCTTATCGCAGCCTTGTCTTCCTGTGTGAGCTCTGTGATCTCGGGAGAAGCGAGACTTGAAAAAACGACTCTTACACCGCAGGGAGTATAAGCGATGCCGTCCCATATGATGTTTCCGGAATCCATGATCTTCCATTCATATCTGACGCCCTTTGAATCCTGGTATATGGCGTTGGTAGTGACCTTTCCCTGGCCGAGAACGGCGGCGGAGGCCAGTATCAAAACAAAGATAATATAAAACCTGAAAAACTTCATAACCCGATATCCTTGCAAAAGACAAATAACAGAAAAATGATCAAAAAAATCCTCTGTCCCTTGAAATATTTCCGATTATATTATAACATTAAAATAGGAACAATTTCCATAACCGCATTGAATCCCAGGGGGAAAAAACCAATGAACAAGTATCTTTTGATCCTGCTTTCGGTTTTGATCGCGGCCGCCTCCGGCGCGTATGCCAAAACCGTTAAGGGAATGATAAAAAGCGTGGATAACAGCGCAAAGACCATCGTGATAGCGGCTGCAGAAGGCGATGTCTCCGTTCGCGCAGACGCTTCCAGCAAGCTGACAAGAGGGCTGGTGAACACCAAACCCTTTGAGGTCGGGCTTTTGGACTATTCCCCCGGCGATTCGATCTCCTGCGAAGTCAGCGACAGCAACCTGATAACCAAAGCTTCTGCTTCCTTCGATATGATATCCGGCGTCATAATCGCCGTTAAAGACAGGACCCTGTCGGTGGACGACGGTTCGGAGACCCTGGATTATGCGGTAGCGGAAAAGGCCTCCATTTACCTTGAGTCATCTTCCGTTCTGGTGGATATCGACAAGCTGAAGGTGGGAAACAGTTTTTATGCAAGGATCAATCCCGACAATAAAAACATCTGGACCCTTATAGTGGTTGGCTTTGAAGAAGTGAAGCCCGTGACCCCCGCCAAGCCGGAGCCGGCGAAACCCGAGCCCGCGAAACCGGAGCCCGCAAAGCCGGAGCCTGTAAAACCCGAACCCGCCAAGCCGGAGCCGGCGAAACCCGAGCCCGCCAAGCCGGAACCTGCAAAACCGGAGCCCCCCAAGACCGAGCCGGTCAAACCGGAGCCCGCAAAGCCGGAACCCGCCAATACCGAACCGGTGACGCTGTCCATCGACAACGTTCAGGTGAGCAGCCCCGATTCCCTTAAGGCGGGAGATATAATCCTTGTGAACGTTATCGGCACCACCCACGCGGGAGTGTCCTGTGATTTCCGTTACGTGGACGGCACCAAAACTGTGCTCAAGGAAGAGTCTGCCGGCAGTTATATCGGTTTTGTGAAAGTCCCGCAAAAGGATATCAACAAGGCAAAGCTTATGGTTTACATGTCCAGCCGGGGCGTCAACATCTCTTCGGACAGCGGTTACGTGATGACCGTAAGCAACAAAAACGCAGTGCTGAGCAAGATCGGGACCATAGTTAAAATCGTTCCCGAAGCGCCCGCTCCCGCGCCCGCAGCGCCTGTAGAATCGCCTGCCGCGCCTGTTGAAGCTCCCGCGGCTCCCGCC
>JAGDAG010000080.1 GCA_017959625.1 Abditibacteriota bacterium
CCGGTGAATATATCGCTTAAGGACGCTCCCTCAGCGAAAAAAAAGGCCGAAACTTCAGCCCTTTACGTACAGATAAAACGCCACGGCGCACAGCACCAGGGTCAGCAGATAAATGATGAGCAGAACCTTTTTTACCGAGTTGCCGTGGTCCGACAGCCTGTGATGTATGTGGTTCCTGTCGGCTTCGCCGATATTTTTTTTCTCCGAGACACGCTTCAGCACCACGTAGGTGGTGTCAAAGACAGGTATCCCCAGAACAAGTATCGGAGCCAGTATGCCGAAAATCGTCACCTTATAGGCTCCCATCACGGATATGGAAGCCAGCATGAACCCGAGAAACTGCGAACCGACGGTCCCCATAAACAGCTTTGCCGGAGGAAAATTATACACCAGAAAGCCCAGGGAAGCCCCCGCCACGGATGCCGAAAGAGGTATCACGAAGGTGTTCAGGCTCCCTGCCTTGCACAGGGCCATAAGGGTAAAGGTGGCCGAGGTGATAAAGGAAAAGCCGGCGCAGAGGCCGTCCATGCCGTCTATACAGTCCACAGCCTTGGTGACCATCACGGTCCATATCACCGTGGTCAGGATCCCCACGACGGCGGGAAGAGCCATCAGCGACGCGTCTTTTATCCACGGCGTGGAAATATAGCCCACTGTGACGTTGAAAAGCGAAAGCACGAAGCCGGCGGCTATCATGACGGCCAGCTGCACTTTTCCGGACAATTCGTATTTATCGTCCAGGACGCCGGCGGCGGCAACGAGGGCGCCTCCGGCAAGAACGCCTGTTATCTGCCGGACGTAAAGCGAGCTTATGGGATGCTTTCCCGTAGCATTGAAATACAAAACAAAGCCCAGAACGCTTAAAAACACTCCGGAAAACATACCTACTCCGCCCAAAAGCGGAGTAGTATGCAGGTGATGTCTTCTTCCGCCGGGAACGGCGACTATGCCGAAGCGTTTCGCCAGTTTCCCGATAAAGGGAGTCACGGCGCAGGTCACGGCAAAGCTTGCAAGAGCCGAAACGAGCGCGCAGCTGATATCGGTCATTATTCGGTATAAACAGGGAATTCCCCGGCGAGAGCGTCCACCTTGCTGCGGCAGATATTCATGAGATCTACCACGGTGTACTGTTTCAGGGCGCTGCTGATGACCTCGCCCAGGACCTTCATCTCCTTTTCCTTCATGCCCCGGGTAGTAACGCAGGGGGTGCCTATCCTGACTCCGCTGGAGATGAAGGGCTTTTCCTTGTCGAAGGGGATCTGGTTCTTGTTGACTACTATGTTGATATCATTCAGGATCTCCTGGGCCTGCTTGCCGGTTATGCCCAAAGGAGTCACGTCGCACAGCATGAGATGGTTGTCCGTTCCGCCGGAGACCAGCCGGACCCCTCCCTTCTCGAGAGCGGCGGCCAGCGCTTTGGCGTTCTTCACCACCTGCTTCTGGTATTCCTTGTATTTATCTTCCATGGCTTCCCTGAAGCAGACAGCCTTTGCGGCGATAATGTGCTCCAGCGGCCCGCCCTGGAGCCCGGGGAAAACCGCTCTGTCTATATCCTTTGCAAGATATTCCCTGCAAAGGATAATGCCGCCTCTGGGGCCCCGGAGGGTCTTATGGGTGGTCGCCGTGACTATGTCGCAATACGGTATGGGAGAAGGATGGACGCCGGCGGCGATAAGGCCGGCTATATGGGCCATATCGCACATAAGTATCGCGCCCACCTTGTCGGCTATGGCCCTGAAGCGTTCCCAGTCCCACAGTCTGGGATAGACCGTGGCGCCGGTAAGGATGAGGCGGGGCCTGGACTCTTCGGCAAGCCTTTCCACTTCGTCCATATCAATGACTTCCGTCTCCCTGTCAACGCCGTAATGCACAGCATTGTACAGGCTTCCCGAGAAATTGACCTTGTGCCCGTGGGTAAGATGGCCGCCCTGATCCAGGCTCATGGCCATGAAGGTATCCCCGGGCTTCATTACCGCATAATAAGCCGCCATATTGGCAGCGCTCCCGCAATGGGGCTGGACGTTGGCGTGGTCGGCTCCGTACAGCTCGCAGGCTCTTTTTACGGCCAGGGACTCCGCTTCGTCTATGAACTCGCAGCCGCCGTAATAACGCTTGCCGGAATACCCTTCGGCATATTTGTTTGTCAGAACGCTTCCCTGAGCCTCAAGCTGCGCGCGGCTTATATAGTTTTCGGAAGCGCTCATCATTATTTTTTCGTTCTGTCTTTTGAATTCTCTCTGAAGTATAGAAAAGATCTCGGGATCCACCTGCGAAAGAGGTGTATTGATATCGTTTGCCATTTATGTTCTCCCTATGCTTTGTCAAGAGCGTTTATTATATCGACACGCTTCTGATGCCTGCCGCCTTCTTCAAAATCGTGATTCAGGAATTCTGTGGCGATATCTCTTGCTACTCCGAAGCCTATCACCCGCGCTCCCATGCAGACCACGTTTGCATTATTGTGCTCCCGGCACATTTTGGCCATATACTGATCGGTGCAAAGAGCGGCCCTTATCCCTTTGGTCTTGTTGGCCACGATGCTTACCCCGATACCGGTGCCGCAGATTATTATGCCGCGGTCAAACTGCCCTCCGCTGACGGCGTCCGCCGCCTTTTTGGCAAAAACGGTATAATCCACCGACTCTTCCGAATCGGTCCCCAGATCGGTAACGTTGTATCCTTCTTCTTTGAGATATCTGCATACGTTTTCCTTCAGCAGAAAACCGGCGTGGTCGCTGGCGATACAGACCTTCAAGCTCTTTCCGTCCATTGATTCATCTCCAAAAATCACATTATCATTCTTTGGTTCCCGCGGGGGCCATAGCGCCCCCGGCTCACAATATTATTATACCAAAACAAAAGCCTGCAGGGCAAGTTGGACGCCCGCCGCCGCCCTTTGCATTTATTTTGGGGATTTGCGCCAAAAGCATTTATAATTGGCCGTAAATCGTGTTATAATTAAAGTAGTGAATCATTGAGGAGGATACCATGGCTGTATCGATAGATAAAGACAAATGCGCCGGCTGCGGCGTATGCACGGAAGTTTGCCCCGTCGGCGCTCTCGAAGTCGTTGACGGCGTTGTAACAGTGAAGGAAGACGAATGTATAGACTGCGGCGCCTGCACCGGCGAATGCCCCTGCGAAGCGCTTTCCGTCTGACCAAAAAAAGCAGACAGAGCGGCAGATCCGTTATGGATCTGCCGCTCTCGATGTTTTTTTGGTTTATCTTTTCAGAAATACAAGTATAAGGCTTATGGCAAAGAATGCGATAGCCACGTATTTCGTATAGGTCGCCAGGACCTCTTCCTTGCCCATCTTGCTTTTATAAGAAGATTCGCTGGTCTGGGCCCCCATGGCGGAAAGACCGTCGCTTTTAGGCGTCTGCATCATAATGAGCACGAACAGCACCACTGCCGCAACAACCTGTAATATTATAAGAACATTCTCCATTTAGATCACCAATCAAATTATTACCTGAATTATTATACACAAATCCGCGGGATATGTCAAGGTCTCGTTTTTCTGTCAAATATGGCTTTGATCCTTTTCATATCAAACTTGCGCTGCCGCGAGTAAGTGTAGATGCCGTTTTTCTCCTGCTCGACGTCGGTAAGCTGGGTATAGCAGAAGCCCGCCACGTTCTTGTTGTCAAACAGAGACTTTGTAAGCCCGTCGATCCGTTCGTAAACTTCTTCGATGCTGCCGCATTTC
>JAGDAG010000081.1 GCA_017959625.1 Abditibacteriota bacterium
GAAGCACCTTTATGTCGAACTGCTTCAGGCGTTCCAGCAGATCCCTCAGGGCGTCCGCTTCCGGCTCCTTGGTGTATTGTATGCTTATGCAGTTGGCGTTTATGGACTTAAGGAGCGCCATATCCTGCTCTATGAGAGTGGGGTTGTACTGTTCCGGAAACAGCCAGGTGATGCCGAAATAATCCGACGATTCCCTGCCGGAGGAATACAGCGGCCAGTAATTGATGCCCCAGGGCACCCATATCCTGCCGTCCACCCAGAAGTTGCCGTCCCGGGCCGCTACTACGTTGCTCTCGTTGCGGCTGTTTTCGTCGAACACGGAAAACTTCTGCAAAAGCCTGTCCTGAACGCCGCCCTCCGCCGAATACAGCACCGTTTCCGTTTCGTAAAGCCCCGGAGCGAGGCCGGCGGCGGATATGCCTGCCGAGACCTTCTTTCCCGGTTTGAAGGACACGGTTTTCGTCTGCTCTCTGATCAGGTTTCCGGCGCCGTCCCTGACGGCGACGGACACGCGGTTTTTGGAGGCGGCTCCGGCCACAGCCGTGAAGCCCGCCTTCACTTTTTCCCCGGGAAGATAGGAAAAGGCGCTTGTGCCGGCGTTCACCAGCCGCGCTTCTCCCGCAAACAGCGACGCGATCTTGCTAAGCAGCGTTTCGGCGTATCCCGGATTCTTTTCCAGAAATCCCGGCGAATTGCCTATATAGGCCCACGCCGAGCCCGGCGCCTCCGACTCTTCGTAGTTTATCAGAACCTGGGCGGCTATGCCTCTGAGAGATTCGCCCTCATAGCAGAAGGCCAGGGGTATCTGCCTGTATTTCCCGGCGTATTTCTGTCCGAAGCCCTGGTTCCTCCATAAGGGTGTATATACCGTCTCGCTGCAGGCCGCTTCGGTCCCGTCCGCAGCCTTCACAGCGGTGACGGCATCGGTGGACCACATCATATTGTGGGGATACACCGCTTCCATCACCGGCAGGGCGCCGAAACCCACGGGATCAAAAGCGGGGGCCGTTCTTATATCGGTGATATACACGTTCTGGGGAGTCCCCGTCACCGGCGCCGAGGTCATGAAGGCCATCTCCATCTCTTTTATATTGGAGAACTTCAGGCTGTCGCCCTCCTCGCCTCTGCCCTTTACGGGCGGGTCGTTCCAGAAACGGAAATGGCCTGCTTCCAGCATGAATTCCGTGTATTCTTCAGTAAGGGGGAGCCTTCTGTACCAGCGGGAGCCGTCGGCCTCGTGAAAGCCCAGCCAGACCTCCTTTGTGTCTGCGTCGCCCTTTGCCCTGAACACCAGCATGGAGCCGTCGGAAAAAGCGCCGTCGGGCAGGCTTTTCAGAGCGTATTGCTCCCAGCTGCGCACCGCGGGGGCGGAGATATGGAGCGCGTTCCCTTCTTCCGTTTCCTCAGAGGACAGCCGCGCGTCCCCTATGCCTTCCGAGTCGGAGATCTTGAAAGAAGAACACGTCTCCCGGTTAAAGCTTACGGCGGTGTGGGTAGCTCTTTCGGCTGCGGCTTTCTTCAGCTCCTCCTCCGTGAGATAGCTTCCGTCCAGGGCATAAGTGGGCGCGGAGAAGGGGAGCCCCCCTATGCCGAACCAGCCGTTGCCGTTTTTGATGAATTCGCCGAAGGCCTTGTTGGCTTCGGCGGGAAATCTGTCGGAGCCTATGACCGCCAGGACGTCCCTTCCGGAGCCGGAAAGGTTTTTGAGGTCGTCGCTTCCCACCGTTTCCACGGCGAACCCTTTTGCCCGGAAGGCTTCGCCCACTTTTTGGGAATAGCCGCTTTCCCGGGAGTCGTAGATATACAAGGTATCTGCCAGAAGAGGCAGCGAAAACAGCAGCAGCGCTGTTATGGCAAAGAGTTTTATAAACATAGTCGTTACGCCCTGCGGCACTCCCCGATTATTTCTATGGATCTTTTGCATAAGTCTGTTATCTCCTGCCACCTTCCGCCTTCGATAAGCTCTTTGGTGGCGATATAGGTCCCCCCTACGCAGGCCGTTGCCGGACAGGAGATATAGTCCGCAAGGTTGCCTATGTTGACTCCGCCGGTAGGGATGAACTTCACCATGCTGTACGGCGCGGACAGGGCCTTGAGGGTCTTCACTCCTCCGAAGGCTCCGGCAGGAAAGAACTTGAGCACGTTCAGGCCGTATTCCATGGCCGCCTCGATCTCCGTGGGAGTGCAGACTCCGGGATAAACGGGAAGCTCGCGGACTATGGCTGCATGGGCTGTTTTGGGATTGAAGCCGGGGGACACTATGAATCTTGCGCCGGCATCCGCAGCCAGCCCCACCTGATCCGCTTTCAATACTGTGCCGGCTCCCACCAGAAGCTCCGGGAAGTTATCCGTCATGAGCTTTATGGCTTTGTCGGCGTGTTCTGTCCTGAAGGTGATCTCCGCCGTGTTGACGCCTCCCTTCAGCAGCGCTTCGCCTAACGGCAGGGCGTTTTCCGGGTCGTCCAGCCGGATGACGGGGATTATGCCTGCGGCGGTGAGTTGTTCGGTGATGGTCATTGTTGTTTCTCCTTGTGTTTTTACCATATGGGCTCCGGTATGTCGAAGGGGGCCTCAAAAAGCCCGGCGGGCAGAGGGTGCGAGGGGTCCTTTTTGTGCAGGATTATCTCGCAGAGCATCTCCAGGTCGCCCACCGTATGCCCGTGGGTCCCCGGCCGGTAATACCACAGCAGCTCTTCTTCCGCCCCCAGCAGCCTGTAGACCTCTTCCGTTGCCCGGGTGGTCTGATACGCTCCCACCGGGTTGGCCCAGAAATCTGCCGCCGCTTCCGAATAAAAAGCGGTGCGGGGGGCGATCATGGCCTTCAGAAAATGGCAGTCGAAGGGCAGCAGCGTTTCGTCGTCTTTGTATTTTTCCATTTCGGGGCCTAACCAGAAGGAAAAGTTCTTCCAAAGATCCGCCAGGGTCTCGCTCCTTCCCTGTATGCTGCCGCAGCGGCCCTCCATATGGACCCTGTAGCAGGCGCTGCTGCCGGCGCAGGTCTCGTTGGGGTTTACTACGGCGCACCTGGTGTCGACAGCCCCCGCGAGAGCCGCCGTTTTTCCTCCTCTGGAATGCCCGGTA
>JAGDAG010000082.1 GCA_017959625.1 Abditibacteriota bacterium
AAACCAAAAGCCGTTTTACACCTATCCCCTGGGCTGTCTGAACAGATGGGAGCTGAGGGAGATCCTGGAGGATATGCTGAAGGAAGAGCGGGAATAAACGCCGCCGGCGCCCCGCAAAAAAAAGCAGGCCTGCTTTCGGGCAGGCCTGCCGTTCATTACGATTTAGCCGCTGTAGTCGTCGTCGTTATCCGGTTCCACGGAAAAATCTTCGTTTTCTTCCATGTCGTCTTCCACAGGAAAATCGTCTTCGGCGCCGTCTTCCGTTTCCGGATCGAAAACGCTGCTGTCGGGATCCTCGTCCAGATCTATCTCCGAGATGCCCTCTTCGTCAAATTCCGATTCGTCCGTGCCGGTCTGGCCGAAGCTTGCGGCGATATCGTCGTTGTCGTATTCAACGGGATAGTCCCCGGAAATGATATCGTTTTCGTCGATGACTCCGGAGAAGTCGGTGGCTCCGCCGGCGGAAGCATCCGTATCGGCGCTCCCGTTTTCGTCGGAGACGGCGGCGGCCTGCGAGATCTTGCGGAAATCAAGCCTGAAACCGGAGTCTCCCGTGCATTCCCTTATTATCTCGGTAAGCTGGCCGAATATCTCTTTTTCTATTCCGGCGCCCTTGCCTCTGATCTCGTTCACTCTGCAGTAAACGTCTCCCACGGTCTGGCAGCCCAGGGTCGCCATGACGTCTTTGGCGCCTTTGGTCCACACAAAGCGTTCCAGCGGCGTGGCGTCGGTTTCGGGAACGTAGTTCCTGCGGCGCTGGCTCAGGATATTTCCGGCCTTGTCGTAAAGCGTCAGGTCTCTGTATTTCCTTATGCCGGTGCCGGCAGGGATCAGGCGTCCGATGATAACGTTTTCCTTTATGCCGATAAGGTGGTCCTTTTTGTTCCGCACCGCTGCGGTGGTAAGGATCCTTGTGGTCTTATGGAACGAGGCGGCGGAAAGAAAGCTTTCCGTTGCCAGGGAAGCGTCGGTTATGCCCTTCAGCACGGGAACGAATTCCGCAGGCTGTCCGCCTTCCTTTTCGACGTCTCTGTTTTTGATGGAAAGGATGGCCTTGTCCACCAGCTGTTCCTTTTTCAGGTCGGTGTCGCCGGGATCGATGATGCGCACCTTTCTGAGCATCTGGCGGACTATGACCTCCACGTGCTTGTCGTTGATATCGACGCCCTGGCTCTTGTAAACCTTCTGTATCTCGTCAACAACGTAGCTCATAAGGCCCCGTTCGCCTTCCAGCTCCAGCACCTTGTGGGGATCCAGAGGGCCCTCGGTGATCCTGTGGCCCCGCTTTGTGATGACCTGGCCTTTTTCCACCATCAGGTTTCCTCTGTGGGGGACAAGGTAAGTGAATTCCACCGTGAGATCCCTGATGCCGTTGTCGAACAGCTTCATAAGGTTCTTTTCGGTGATATCGGCGCCCACCCAGAGGATGATGCCGTTCCTGCGCTTGGATTCGGCGGAGGCTTTTGACAAAGCCCTTCCGGAAAAGCCCGGTATCTTTTCGACGCCGTTGTCCGTAAGCTGCCAGCCGCCCTTGTTGAGTTCTTCCTCGGTGCCGGGCTTCAGGATATCCTTGGCCAGCCGCTTGCCCAGAAGATGCTGTATCTTGTCTTTGTCCAGCACAGTCTTTTCCGGATCCTGATCGTCTTTCCGTCCGTAAAGCTTTTGCTGCGACCTTATGGTCACCTGGTTGGTGTCGCCCTGGTTGGCTTCTATGACTTCGCCCTCGGCGTCTGCCACGATGGCCTGGCCCTTGGGCTTTCTGGCTTCGAACAGCTCCTGCACCCGCAGCAGGCCGTGCACCTGGTCTTCCAGCACCTTCATAAGGTTCTGCACCTGCCTGTTTTTCTCCTTGATATCCTTGGCGGAGATATCCAGGTTAAGGATACCGCTGGCGGAGTCGTTGTGGATGATGCGCAGGGTCTCCTGTTTCTTTTTCTTTACGTTGGCGACGCCGGTAAGGTATTTGCCCGCAACGCCTCCTCCGTGGAAGGTGCGCATGGTCAGCTGCGTGCCGGGTTCGCCGATGGACTGGGCGGCGATTATGCCTACCGCGGTCCCCACCTCAACGGGGGTCTTCAGCGAAAGGTCTCTTCCGTAGCATTTAGCGCAGACTCCCATGGTGGATTTGCAGGTAAAGGGCGATCTCACCTTTATCTCCGGGATGATTATATCCGGATCGTCCGCGCGGGCCTCGGTGAGCTCCGAATAGATCTTGTCGATGACCTTTGCCTGGGCGTCGCTGATGATCTCGTTCTTCAGCACTATGGCGTGCTCCGGGGTTATTCCTCCCGCTTCCGTCTGCAGCGAGAAGAATTCGTCGGAAAGTATCTCGCCGGTCTTGCGGAAGATGACGCGGCCGTCGCTGAAATCAAACTTGTCGTTCCCTTTAAAGAAATCGGCAAGCCTGCTTTCCGCTATATACACGGGCTCGGGATCCGCGGGAAGCCATTCCTCGCGGGTGGTCCACCTTGCTTCCTCGGCTTCTTCGAGAGCCTTCGCTTCGGCCTCCTGTTTTTCGTCGGGGGAGGAGAATTTTATCTCGGAGAGCTTTTCCAGCAGCTCCTGTTTTTTGTCCTCCACCGCTTTTTCGGGGTCGTCCACCGATATCCTGCTGATATGCCTGACCGGTTCAAAGAACCTGTAGATGTTCTCTTCGGCCACAGCTCCGGGCAGGTTGGGGTCTCCTATATTGATGAAGGCCGTCCGCCCCTTGATGCGCTCGGCAAGATCTTCTATGATGCTGCCTTCGTCGTCGTAAAGGGGTTTGACGTCGATGCCCTCGTCCGTATGGCAGTCTTCCTCGCGGATGATCACGTCCTGGGCCACGTCCACCAGACGGCGGGTAAGGTAACCCGCGTCGGCGGTCCTCAGGGCGGTGTCGGCAAGGCCCTTTCTGGCTCCGTGGGTGGATACGAAGTATTCAAGCACGGAAAGGCCTTCGTGGAAGTTGCTTTTTACCGGCATGTCTTCTATGGCGTTGCCCATAGGGTCGGACATAAGCCCGCGCATTCCGGCCAGCTGGGATATCTGCTTGGTGGAGCCGCGGGCCCCGGACATGGTTATGATGGCTATCTGGTTGAACTGTTCGATGCCCTCGATCAGGGATTTGCCGATATCCTCCTGGGCGTTGAGCCAGCTCTGGAGCACGCTTTCCCGCCGGACCTGGGCGGAGACCATACCTGCGTTGAAGTTCATATTGATGCGCTTTACGGCTTCTTCGGTCTCTTTCAGGATCTCCTCTCTGTCGGAGGTGATGTCCATATCGGTGATGGCTATGCTCATTCCGGCCCGGGTGGCGTATTTATAGCCCAGGGCCTTCATGTCGTCCAGGAAGGTGACGGTGACGTCGTGGCCGTTCCGTTCGTGGCATTCCGTAATCAGGGTGCCGCACCACTTTTTGCCTATGGCGACGCTTTCGTTGGATTCCTGTTCTTTGCCTTCGGTGACGTTATCCTGGTCCTTGCCGTCCAGGGCGAGCCTTTCTTCGGGCCTGTATTCCAGCTTGTCGCCTTTGACGAAGGGAGTCCCGATATAGCCCATATTGTCCGGCAGGATGCTGTTGAAGATAAGGCGTCCTACCGTGATGTTTCTTTTCATGGGCTTTCCGTCGAATACCATACGCACGGTGATGGGCTCGTGTATGTCTATATTGTTGGTCTCGTAGCAGAGGATGGCGTCCTTCGGATTGGCAAAGAAGCGGCATTTTTGATTTTTGCCGTCTTTTACCACGTTGCTCTGCCCGTCGGAGGCGATCATGTTGCCTTCGTCGTCGTAAACGTCGCCTTCCGCATATTTCAGCTGCCAGCGGTTGCTTCTCATGGTCACGTAGAAGCAGCCCAGTACCACGTCCTGGGACGGGGCGACGATGGGCTTGCCGTTGGCCGGCGAGAAAAGGTTGTGGCTTGCCAGCATAAGGGTCCTTGCCTCTGCCTGGGCGGCAGCCGACAGAGGGACGTGGACAGCCATCTGGTCGCCGTCAAAGTCGGCGTTGAAGGCTGCGCAGACCAGCGGATGCAGCTGTATGGCCTTTCCGTCCACAAGTATAGGCTCGAAGGCCTGGATGCCCAGGCGGTGCAGGGTCGGGGCCCTGTTCAGGAGCACCGGATGTTCCTTAATGACGTCTTCGAGAGGATCCCACACGGTGGGTTCCAGACGGTCGATGCTTTTCTTTGCCAGCTTGATGTTGGAGACCAGCCCTTTCTTGACCATCTCTTTCATGACGAAGGGCTTGAAAAGCTCCAGGGCCATCTCCTTGGGCAGGCCGCACTGATATATCTTGAGGGACGGGCCTACCACGATAACGGAACGGCCGGAGTAATCTACTCTTTTTCCCAGAAGGTTCTTTCTGAAACGGCCTTCCTTTCCCTTCAGCATGTCCGACAGGGATTTCAGGGCGCGCCCGTTGGAGCCGTTCACCTTCCGCTGCTTCCTGTCGTTGTCTATAAGGGCGTCCACCGCTTCCTGGATAAGGTTTTTCTGATGGTTCACCATTATCTGGGGAGCCTTGGCCTGTATGATCTTGTTCAGGGTGTTGTTCCTGTTTATGACCCTCCTGTAAAGATCGTTGAGGTCCGAGGTGGCAAACCTGCCTCCGTCCAGCTGTACCATGGGCCGCAGGTCGGGAGGGATCACGGGAATGTTTTCCAGGATCATCCACTCGGGCTTTGCGGAGGATTCTAAAAAGCAGTCCACCACTTCCAGGCGCTTGATTATCCTCATCTGCCTGCTGGAGCCTATGGCGGCGCGGGCCTCGGCCACGAGCTTTTCCTTGAGCTCGGCGAGATTCAGCTTTTTGAGCAGGGTCTTGACTGCCTCGGCGCCTATGTCGGCGTTGAAATACTGATAAAGATCCACCGTGTCGTCGCCCAGCAGTTCGCGGTTCATCACCTGCTCCCTGAGCTTCTTGAAATACCCGAAATCGTCGCTTTCTATAACGTCGCGTTCCCTTTTGGACTCCAGCAGCTCTTTTCCTTTTTCAAGGTCGTGTATCTTTTTGTTGTGGAACTCTTCAAAGGCTTTTCTCTGCTCTCTGAATTCCGCAGTTCTTTTTTCTTCGTCGAAAGCGTCGCCTTCTTCCGCGCGCCTGTCGTCAAAGGCTTTCTGCAGGTCGGCAAGATCCTCTTCGAGTTCCGCGAGGACCTGCTCTCTGTATTTTGCGATGGCCTTGCTGACCACGGGCATGACGTTCTCAATGTTTTCCGTGTCCGCCCGGGTCACCATATATTCCCTGTAATACAGCACGTGCTCCAGGTTTTTGGGAGCCATATCCAGAAGGAGGCATATGGGGCTGGGGACTGTCTTCAGATACCATATATGGGATACCGGGGCGTTGAGCTTGATATACCCCATGCGTTCCCTGCGGACCTTGCTGGTGGTTATGTCGACGTGGCACTGGGGGCACGTCTGTCCTTTGTATTTTATCTTTTTATAACGCTTGCAATGGCATTCGTAGTCTTTAGTGGGACCGAAGATCCTTTCGCAGAACAGGCCGTCGGGGACGGGCTTGAAGCTGGAATACTGGATGGTCTCGGGCTTGGTGACCTCGTTCTGGGGGCCGCGGGCCCATTCTATTACATCTTCAGGAGACGCTATGCCTATTTTGATCAGTTTGAATTGAGTAGAGTCTATCATATGCATACATCCTTCCGGGCTTCCGGAGAAGCCCGGTAAACATTATTTGCCAAACGCGTATTCGAAGCTGTTGTAAAAATCCTTGGAGGATTCTTCGTTGGTATGAAGATCCACGGTGTTTTTGTCAACATCCTCTACAGTGACCTTGAGACACAGGGCCTGAAGCTCGTTGACCAGTATCTTGAAGGATTCCGGCACTCCAGGGTCGTTGAGGGTCCTGCCTTTGACTATGGACTCAAAGGCCTTCACCCTGCCTGTGACGTCATCGGACTTTATAGTAAGTATCTCCTGCAGGGTATAGGCGGCGCCGTACGCCTCCAATGCCCAGACTTCCATTTCGCCGAACCTCTGTCCGCCGAACTGGGCCTTTCCGCCCAGAGGCTGCTGGGTGACCAGCGAATAGGGGCCGGTGGCCCTTGCGTGTATCTTGTCGTCCACCAGATGGGAAAGCTTCAGCATATAGATGACTCCCACGGCAACGGGCTGTTCCATCTTTTCGCCGGTCCTTCCGTCGTAGAGATCGGTCTTTGCCATCTCGGCCTTGAAGCCGACTCTTCTGCAGACTGTCTCGTCGATGATGCCGATAAGCTTGTCATAATCGTAATCTTCGGGCACTTTGGCTTTTCCGAAGGTTTTTTCCGTTTTTTTGATCTCCGTTTCAAGGAGAGATTTTTCTTCCTTTTCGGAGGCGGTTATCTCGTCCGCCGGCTTTTCGGATATCAGGCCCAGCCTGTATCTGAGCTGCGTCAGACGCGAAAGGCTTTCGCACTTGTCGGCGGGAAGCACCGGGTCGCCGCCTATCTTCTGGCTGAAAAGCTCCAGCCCTTCCGCAGTGATCTCCTTGCTCCTGAGATACTTTTTGATGTTCTCAAGGGTGTCCCGGTAAAGCCTGTCGATAGGCTCCGACGCATCCGTCTTTATATTGTCGGCAGTCATGGATTCAAGGTTTTCCACCGCTTTCTTTTCTGCCGCCGCTATCATTTCTTCGGTAAGGTCCGCCTGTCCGGCGAGATCCAGCTCTTCCGCGAATTCCTTCAGCACCCTGAGCTTCTTGAGGTTGGTCATAACTATAAGGTCCGCTATGATCTCCGCTTCTCTGGAGCCCTGGAAAATGGGATTCTTGAACTTGACTCCCAGATATTCGCCGGCGATGCCCTGATGGGTCTCAAGGATCTGGCCTATGTTCATACGGGAAGGGACTCCCAAAGGATTCAGCACTATATCCACGGGAGTGCCGTCGGGCAGATAGGGCATATCGCATTCGGGAAGGATGTTGGATATGACGCCCTTGTTCCCGTGGCGTCCGGCCATTTTGTCGCCCTGCATTATTTTGCGTTTCTGGGCTATGTAAACCCTTACCAGCTGGTTCACGCCGGCGCTGAGCTCGTCGGCGTCCTTGAGCTTTTCGGCGTCTTTTATCTTGTTGATCTTCAGATACTCGTTATAGTCCTGAAGAGGCGCGCCGCAGCGTTCGCAGGTCTTGGTCTCGTTGTCGGCAGGCTTCTTGCTGAACTCGTGTATCTGCCGGCAGTCGGGATTCTCGCAGATGTATTTGAACCTGGAAAAGATCTTCACGTCCACAACGGTCCCCGATTCTCCGTGAGGGAGCTTCAGGGAAACGTCTTTCACAGTGTCCGCTTTGGTGCCGAATATCTGGCTGATAAGGCGGGAAGCGCCGGTCTCCTCCACCTGTCCCTTGGGGGCTATCTTGCCCACAAGGATGTCGTCTGCCTGGACTTCGGCGCCGATCTTTATTATGCCGTGCCTGTCCAGGTTCTTTACGGTCTCCTCGTTGGTGTTGGGCAGCTCTCTGGTTATCTCTTCGGCGCCCATTTTTGCGTCTCTCGCTTCGGTCTCGTAACGTTCTATGTGCACCGAAGTGAACATATCGTCCTTCACCAGCCGCTGGTTGAGAAGTATGGCGTCTTCGTAGTTGAAACCGTTCCAGGGCATGAACGCTACCGTCACGTTCTGGCCGAGAGCCAGCTCGCCGGAATCCGTGCAGGGGCCGTCCGCCAGCAGCTGGTCGGTTTTGACCCTGTCGCCGGAATGGACCACGGGGCGGGAATTGATACAGGTGTTCTGGTTGCTTCTCACCATGTTGAAAAGCCTGTACGAATCGCACACCCTTACCGTAAAGCTGTATTTCAGCGGCTCAAGCTGTTTTACTTCTATCCTTCCGTCTTTTCCTGTGCCGGTGGCGGCGTCCACCGATTTTGCGGAATATTCGTTTACGTAGAACAAAACGTGGTCTGCAGGGAAGGTGGAGCGGATCACTTCGGGCTCTGCCTGATAATAATCGCATTCTTCCACTGTGAGCCTGTAAACGGAGGTCTCGTCTTCGTCCTGCAGCTTGACGGCCGCTATCTTTTTCACCGTTCCGTCGGGAACCTTGTTTTCTTCTGTATTGAATTCTATGGTGTCGCCGAATTCTTCATCTCTTTTTCTTGAGTGATCCTTTGCGTCATACACCTTTCCGCCGATGATGATATCTCCGGGGACGACGCCCTTCAGATAGCTGTCGTCGGCGAAATCGATCTCGGCAGGGGGCAGATCCTCGGGAGTCACGGCAATGGTTTTTCTGCCGTCTATCTCCGTGATCGCCACAGTGCCGGCGCGCTTCACGGGAGCGATTACCGTGTCCGTGGGGTCGGTGTCGGCAAACCGGCTGTTTTTGTCCTTGCTGCGGGAGTAAGCGAGCTTCACCGCCGCTTCCTTGGCCTGGACCTTCTGCCCGTCCCTGAGGGTGGAATAAACGGTGTAGGTGTCCGTGGTGTTCTCGTTCTGCGGGTTCACAAGTATCCACTTGCTGCTTGTCCATACCACTCTGCCGGCTCTTCTGGCCAGCATCTCCACTCCGGAGTCGTGGGCGGTCCTGCCTTCGACGCCCGTGCGCACTATGGGCGCGGTGGGGCGGAGAAGAGGAACTGCCTGGCGCTGCATGTTGGAACCCATGAGGGCCCTGTTGGCGTCGTCGTTTTCTATGAACGGTATAAGATTTGCCGCTACCGACATGATCTGGTTCGGCGATACGTCGATAAGGGTTATCTTGCTTTTCTCCACGGTGCGGTAATTCCCGTTGTACCGGACGTTTATGATGTCGTCGATAAACTCGCCGTTCTCGTTTGTCCTGGTGTTCGCCGTGGCTATATATTCGTTGGTCTCGTCGTCTGCGGAAAGCTCGCGTATCTCGTTTGTGATTTTTCCGTCCCTGACCACCCTGTAGGGGGTCTTCAGGAAACCGAAATCATCGATCTTTGCCTGGATGGCCATAGACCCGATAAGGCCGATGTTGGGGCCTTCGGGAGTCTCCACGGGGCAGATCCTGCCGTAATGGGAGCTGTGGACGTCGCGGACCTCCAGCTTTGCGCTCTGGCGGCTGAGGCCGCCGGGGCCCAGGGCGGAAAGCTTTCTTTTCTGCGTCAGCTCCGCCAGAGGGTTGGTCTGTTCCATGAACTGGGAAAGCTGGGAGCTTCCGAAAAAGCTTCTTATG
>JAGDAG010000083.1 GCA_017959625.1 Abditibacteriota bacterium
AACCCGGTATCCGCGAGAAAAGGCATAAAGGCCCTCATAGAGAACTCAAGGCCCGATACCGTATCGTGCCAGTATCTTTCTTTTTACATAATCCCCCTGCTGAATTCCGCCAGCAGGATGGGACAGGCCGAGACCGCCATGGCGCTCATTATGGAAACTGACGCGGAAAAGGCCGCCCAAAAGCTTTCGGACCTTACGCGGCTCAACAATACCCGCAAAAAAAACGAGGACGAGGGCTTTGCCGCCGCTTCTCTTGAAGTGTATAAAAACGGCTGGGACACAAGCGACGTCCTGGTAGTGAAAGGCGGCTGGCTGCATTCCATTTCCGGCAATATCGCTTCGCGCCTGTGCAAAGCCTTCAACAGGCCCGCCATAGCCATAGGAAAAGAAGGCGCCAACGGGCTGTGCATAGGCTCTGCCAGAAACAACAACGCCGTGGATATACTCGCTCTCCTCTCCGACTGCAGCGGCATCCTGGAACGCTACGGAGGGCACAAAGCGGCGGGAGGGCTTACCATAAAAGCGGAAAACGTGGATCTCCTGAGAGACGAGATCAACAAGGCGTATCTCCGGAAATACAAGCGCGGAGCGGAAAAACCCGCAACGGAGGTGGATATGGCCCTGGGCAAAAAGTGCTTTTCCGTGGAAAACGGCCTCAGGCTTTTCGGCGAGATAGAAAGGCTCGAACCCTTCGGCGAAGCGAACCCCAGGCCGCTGTTTTTGACGAAAAGAATAAAGGTGAACAAAGCGGAAGCCTTTAAAAACATGAAACACCTGCGGCTGGAACTGGGAGAAAGCCCCTTCAATATCGAGGCTGTATTCTGGAACAACGGAGAGATGGCAGCAAAGCTCCGGGAAGGGATGCTGGTGGATATAATATACTCCGCCGAGATACACAGCTTCAGGGAAAGAAGGCCCCGGCTGATACTGGAAGCGCTGACGCCCTCCGTTGCCGGGGAAAACTGACAAAAAAAAACAGCAAACCGGGTTTGCTGTAAAAAGGAGAGAGCGGGATTCGAACCCGCGGTGATCGGGGACCACGACAGTTTTCAAGACTGTTCCTTTAAACCGGACTCAGGCACCTCTCCGATTTGGTCGGGATGAAAGGACTTGAACCTTCGGCCTTTCGATCCCGAACCGAACGCTCTACCAAACTGAGCTACATCCCGACACTCTTGTCACATATAATATTATAATACTTTTTTCCGGCAAGGTCAAGATGCATAAAGCCGGGCTGCGGCGCTACTTTTTATAAACGCCGTAGGTTTTGGCAGTCTCCACCATGGCTCTTGCGGCGGAAAGATCGAGGTTTGCAGGATACTCGCAGCCCGTTGCCAGCACGAACCCTCCCCCCTTTGCCATAAGGTCGATCTCTTTTTTGGATTCTTCAACTACCTCGTCATAGGATGCGGAAGGGAGCCACGTGGGGGGGACGCAGCCTATAAGGGTGGTCTTATCGCCGTATTTGGCCTTGCATTCCGCCAGGTCCTTACAGTCGTCGGGGGCGTGGAGAAAGCTGATGCCCTCGGGCTTCATGGCCTCTATCTGCACGTCGAAATAGATGCCGTTGCCGCAGTTGTGTATCATCACCATACACCCCTTGTCGTGCACGTGCTTTGCCAGCCTTTCCACGGCCCAGCCCTCAAACTCCACCCACATGCTTTTGCGCATGATGGAAGCCGATGAAAACAGGGTGTCGAACATGATGGCGTGGACTCCCCTGTCTATGAGCCTGTCGCAATAGTCCATCAGGGTCTCCGTGACGGCTCCCACGGCGTGCTTCACCGCATCGGGATCGTCTATGATATCCATATACATGGAGGCCTGGTCCCTCAGCATACTGGTGATGCCCAGGGGCCCGAAAACGAAAGCCACTATGGGGTATTCTTTGCCCATTTCCTTAACGAGGATATCGCACAGATCGAGGTGCACGTTCATGCGGCGCGCCTTGCTCACGTCGATGGGCTCCAGCTTATAATAATCCTTTGTGCAGGTGATGAGCCTCTCATCCATCACGGGATGCGCCGCCTCGGTCTCGGGATAATCCAGCTTTTGCCCGAAATCCTCGGCTTCCACCGAAAGATCCGTAAGGGTGCAGATTATATCAAGATCCAGCTCTTTTGTGACAGCGATCAGCGAATCGGCGCATTTGCGCGCGTCGTTGGCAAAATCGTAATAAGACGTACCTGTCAAAAGCCGCGATACCCCGCTGCAGATAGGATATACGGGCACGCGGTCCGGCTCCTGAAAGCCGATAGCGCAGGCAACTCTTTCCAATGGAGTCATTTTTCACCTCAATGGCGGAACCGGCAAGGCTCCGCGGTTTTGTTTTCTATTATTATAATACTCCGTTAAGGGCAAAAAGTATAGTAATTTTTACTCGTTTTTTCAAGGATTTTCGTTCGAAAATTACAAAACGCATTTTCGGCAAAATGGTAGTTTTTTAACGTTTCCACGAATGATTTTAACACTATTGTATCATCTGCAGCCCAAAACCCGTTGAAATATTGTTTTCGTTTTTGTAATTTTGTTTCACGGTTTTCCCTCCCGCTCCGGCCATTCCCTCCCCCGGAAAGGCAAAAAAAACGCCTTCCCGGAGGGAAGGTTTTTCATAAGGGCGGTCAAACGCCGAAAAGCTTTTTGAAAAAGGGTTTGCGGACAGGCTTCCAGGGATAGGCGGCGGAATTGTCGATCGTTTCGTTGTTTATAAGCTTCATGCCGTTCTCCACCAGCAGCAGATCGGCCTTTGACTTGCGCCAGTTCGCCACTATATACTGATAACCGGTGAAAAGGCGCGCCTCGAAATGCTGCTTTTTGTTGTCGGCGGCGGCAAAGGAGACCCAGCGCAGCCTGAGGAGCTGATCGGCGAATTCTTTTATCTCGTTTCCGTAAACTCCCATGATGCTGGGTATATTGATCTGCAGCAGGACGCCGGCGGAAACGTAGCCCTCCAGCGCCTCGGGCTCCCGCCGGAAGAACCTCGTATGCTCGGGATGGGCCAGCACCGGGATATAGCCTGCGTCAATGAGGGAAAGGATCTCCGGGGCGCCGGCGCGGCAGAAATCGTCTCCCGGGCCGATGAGAACGTAACGGGTGCCTGCCATAGACAGGGGAACGCCTTTCTTCAGGGCGCCGGCGATATCGAAGGAAGGCCTCACCTCAAAACCGAGGTAAAGCCTGAGGTCGGGAAATTCGGCCCTGCAGCTTGTTTCCAGCTGCTCCATTTTGCCCTTGATTTCCTCTATACCGCCAAAGTCCGCCGGCGACTCTATAACGGGAGTGCAGAACTGGTGCCGCATCCCCATAGAGTATTCCATCCGTATTATCCCCAAAGCCGCATCCATGCTGCCGGGCCCGTCGCCCGCCAGCAGGTGCGAATGGATATCAACAAGCTCTGCCATGGCCTATTTTTTGAAAAGGACCTGCCAGAAAGACTTCTTTGTTTTGTGCCAGCCCAGAGGTTCCTCGTTTTCGATGACCCGGTTGTTTATGACCTTCAGGCCGTTTTCTATGAGAAGCCTGTCCGCCAGCTCGCTTGACCAGTGGCGGGAGATGTATTCGTAGCCCTTATACATGCGGGATTCGGCGTGGGCCCTGTGGTTGTCGGACGCAACGAAAGACACCCAGTTATGGTCGATAAGCTCCCGGCAGAAATGCTTTGTGGTATCGCCGTATCTGCCCATGAGGCTCGGAGCGTTTACCTGCAGCAGGACGCCCTTTTCCACGTATTCCTGCAATATGGAAGGGTCCTTCTGATAATACCCCATCCTTTCCGGATGGGCCAGGATGGGCACGTAGCCTGCCGTCTGCAGGTCGTAGAACATATCCATCATATTGTTGCTCTGGCCGCTGAAAAGAGGGCCTATGAGGATATAGTCGGTGTCCCCCATGGTCAGCTTTTCGCCTTCCGTTTTCATGGCGCCGAGGATATCGAAATCGGGGCCCAGCTCATAACCGAGATACAGGTTAAGCTCGGGACAGTCGGCCTTGCAGGCTGCCTTCAGATGCTCCAGCAGCTGCTTCATCCTGGGGATGGCCTCCATCTCCGAACGGTCGTTCATATGGGGGGTGCAGAACTGGTGCCGCATCCCCATAGAGTATTCTTCCTTCAGGATCTCCAGAGAGACCTGTTCGTTTCTGGAACCGTCGTCCACTCCGGGAATAGTGTGGGCGTGGACATCAACCAGATTTGTTATCATAGCACTTCCTTTAAAAATAGCGGCTTATTAAACAACAAGCCGCTATTCAAAAACGTCATCTTTTCTTTCTGCTGTCTTCGTCGGTATATGAACTGTATGAAGAATAGTAATAATACTTTGAATAGTATCCGCGCTTTGTCATAGGCAGCTTGTTGAGCACGTAGCCGATGAGAGGCGCGTTGACCGTCTTCATAGCGTCCAGAGCGAATTTCAGGCTGTTTCTCTTGGTCTGCTTGCAGGTGACGGTCATTATCATGCCGTCAACGTAGGTTGCAACGATCTGAGAGTCGGAAATAAAGGTACAGGGCGAAGTATCGTATATTATGTAATCGAACATGCTCTTGAGCTTTTCCACCACTTCCATATTGGCCTTGCTGGAAAGGAATTCCGCAGGGTTCGGAGGCAGCGGCCCGGTGGTAAGAAGGCTCAGGCCGGGGATACCGGATTCTCTGATGGCTTCTTCGTAGGTGCAAAGCCCTTTCACAAGATTAGAATAACCGATGTTGTTCTTCAGGCCGAACCAGCGGGCGATGTTGGGCTTTCTGAGGTCGGCGTCCACCAGCAGCACCTTTTTGCCGTCAAGAGCCAGAACTATGGCCAGGTTGACGGATATGGTACTCTTGCCCTGCTTGGCGTCGGGGCCGGTGATGGCCAGCACCTTGTCGTTGCTTTCATAATGGGAGAAAAGCACGTTGTTCCTGAAGATACGGAAAGGCTCCAGCAGCTGGTCCTTTTTGCTCATGCCCAGCTGCGCTCTTTCTCCGGGGGCCAGTTCAACAAGAGGGATACGGCCCAGGCAGGGCAGCGTGGTGATCTTGTTGACGGTCTCGTCGTCGTGGATAGCGTTGTCCAGGTTGTCCACTATATAAGCGGCCATCAGGCCGAATATAAGGCCCAGCAGGAAGAAGATAGCCACGTTCTTTTTTACGGAAGGCTCCACCGGATGGCGGTTGGGGATGGCTTCGCTGACTATGTAGCCGGAACTCAGGCTGGTCTCCGCGTTGATGCTCAGAGTGTAGTAGCTCTGAGTCAGCTGCTGCATGGTATCCTGCAATATCTTGTAACGCTCGGAGAGTTCCATGAACTTGTTCAGGCTGTCCGGCAGCATGGCGGCTTCCGCATCCTTTTTGGAATCAAGGGCCGCAAGATTGGCGATCCTTTCCTTCAGTTCGGCGATAGAAGCCACGAGCTTGTTCTTTTCGGACTTCAGGCTCGTTTTGGCAGGATTGTCCGCATAGGTGCGGGAGCTTTCCACGTAATTGTCCCTGGCTTCGGCAAGCTTCTTGGTCTCGAACTCGATCTGGTTGGAGATGGCCGTGACCTCGGGGGAATCCGGGGTGTATTTCTGCAAAAGCTCGGCCTTCTCGCTGGTCAGATTGTCTATGCGGGTCATGATGGCGGCCACGGACGGATTGGTCTGGTTGGCGCTGGTCACTTCCTTGTCGGGCTCGGCCTTGCTCACCGCTTCCAGAGCGGCCAGAGACGCCTTCGCGCTTTCAAGCTCGATTTTGGCCTTTTCCAGATCCGAATCCACGGTGGCTCTTCTCTGGAGCATCGCCGAAACGTCCGTCCCATCTTCGGGGAGATATATGCCCGTCAGCTTCTTGTATTCCGCAAGCTCCTTGCGGACGTCGTTCAGGTCCTTGGAGATGTTCTGCATC
>JAGDAG010000084.1 GCA_017959625.1 Abditibacteriota bacterium
CGGGGTAGTAGGGGATGCCCTTTAGGTCCGTGAGGGGCTCCGAGGGGCTCCAGAATATGGCGTTCCCCGTGGTGGAAGCGTAATGCCCCGTGCGGGTCTCTTCCCCCGGATATTTTTCCGGGTCGGCAAAGGCGTAGCCTCCCCGCAGCAGGTTGGGGGTCCTGCAGCCGTAGGCGATCACCAGCTCCGGCGCCGCCCGGTTGTCGGAATCGGTTATCTGGAAATACTTGGTCTCCGCATGCACCAGACGGCCGTTGCCCACTATCACCAGCCCGTCCCTGTCCTCGCGGTTGGCCAGGGTGTCATCCAGCAGGAATACCGCCGACGGGGCCTCGGGGCAGGGCCATCTTTCGGAATACCACTCTGTGAAATCTTTGCAGGTTTTAATCTGCCAGCCCCGCCGCAGGAAAAGCTCCGCCAGGTCCAGGCCGTTGGAAAGGCATTCGTCCCAGACGGCTCCCGACTGCACGGCAGGGTCGAACCAGCAGGTCTCTATGGTGACGGAAAGAAACAGAAAGGGCGTCCTTCCGGCGGCCAGGTTTTTCTCCAGCTGGGCGATCTCCGTGTTCCACCAGCCTCCCAGGGTGTCCTTCTTTACCAGCTGTCCCACTCTCCATGCGGTGGGCTTGGAGGGCTCTCCCACGTGCCACACCTGGGGTATGGGGTAGCGGTCGTAGTTGTGCCAGGGGGTGCGGCTGCCCCAGCCCAGCTCCAGCACGGCGGAGGTTTTGTCCAGCTCCCTGTTCACCCGGGCGGAAAGCAGCGGATCGTCGTCCCACTGTACGTAGTAGGGCATTATGGGCGCCCCTTCCCAGTTGTGGGGTATGTCCCAGAACTCCGCCAGGGAATTCCCCTCCACACAGGCGTTCACCTCCGTCTTTATGCCGGCCCGGTTCTGCAGGGCTTCCGTTTCCGTGTCGCAGTCGCCGAACAGGTCGGCGCCGGCGGTGGTGATCTCTTCCGGGGAAATGCCCAGCCAGCCGGCGATCTTTTCCCGGGAGTGCGCCCGTTCGCAGGCTATCTCGTGGCCGTCGTCGTAAAGCGCGCGCCAGAAGTCTCTGCTTTCCGGTATGTAGTCCGGTTCGGAGCCGTTCATAAGTATGGTGAAACGGGCTTTGTGATATATCCCCCGTTCCTTCAGGCCCTCTATGAAGCGCTGCATGCCGGGATAGCCCGTCTGCCCCTGGTCGTGGAGCACGTAAACGGCGTATTTGTCACCGGCGGCCCGGGGCGCGCCGGCTTTGCGGGGGTTGTTTTCATACGCCCTGAAGCCGTAGAACACGGGGCTTCCTCCCGGCGATTCCTCCGGGTTCCCCAGCACTTCTCCCCGGAAGTATCTCATGCCCTTTGCGCGGGCCTTGCCGGACGCCACAACGTGGCGCGAGGCGTCTTCAAAGGCGTATATCCCGGGGGGAGGCGTCCAGGAGAATATTTCCGTCCAGGGGTCCTCCGGAGCCTTTTTCCCGAAAAGGGCAAAGCCTCCCGCCTTGCGGTTGGTGGTGGGTATGTCGCAGTTGGCGCACACTTCCACAAAGCCTGTGTCCGCCGGCGTTTTTGTCTCCCATTCCACAAAATAGCGGTTTTCCGGGTTTTGCTCGAATATCACCGGCAGGCCCCGTCCGAAGAAGCGGCCCGTCTCTTCCGGAAAAAGGTTCTCTATCCTGTGGCCGGTAAGGTCCATTATGGGGCTGTGCTCTCCTATGACGACGGAGTCCTGCCCGAACAGGTTCTTCCCCGCGCCGAAGCAGGGGATGCACAGCGCCGCCAGCAGCAGCGCAAACAGCAGTTCTTTCATGGTTTTTCTCCCGTCTTCTTTTTGCGGAAGGCGTTTTTGGTTTTTTGATACAAAGGCAAAAGCCCCGCTCTGCGGGCGAGGCGCGCAAGCCTTCTTTTGCAGCGGAAAACAAAAAGGCGCAGCGGAAAAAGCCCCGTCCGCAAAAAGGCGTACAGACGGTAGCGGGGATCCTTTGCCCCGTATTCCTTTCCGTTGCGCTTGAAGCCGACGCCTATGACGTCTCCGGCGGGCACGGTCTCGCAGGTGTGATTGTTGTCTCCCCGGGTGACGTAAAAGCCGTCTCCGGCCCCGATCACCCTGTGGAGCACGTATATGCCGTCCATCCTGAACAGCGCCACGTCTCCCCTGCGCAGCCTTTCCGGGGCGGGGACTATGGTCACCAGGTCCCGGTCCTCCCGCAGCATGGGGAGCATGCTGCGGCCCGCGGTCTTATATACCAAAAGGCCGTCCTTTTTCAGTATTTCTTCAAAAGCGCTCACTCGTATTCGTTTCACCGCGCAAACAGGTTTTTCAGCCTGCGGGCTATCCTCCGGGCAAGACCGGCCTTTTTGCGGGGGACGGCGTGCCGGGCGTAAAAGAGGCCGTCTTTCACCGCCGCGCAAAGGTTCCGCCCCTGCAAAAGCAGCACCGTTCCCGGCTCATAGCCGTGCTCCGCTTTTTTGCAGCAGGCGGCATAGCATAGCAGGGCCTTCCCGGAAGCCTCGTAAAACACTCCGTGGGAGCCGAAGGCCCGGATCCGCCTGTCCGTGACCTCCGCCGTATCTTCCGGGCTGACGGTCTGCATTTGGCTGGAAGGGCGGGGGAAATAAGACCCTTCCCCCTGAGGCGCTGCCTGCTGCCACAGCCTTTCGTGGTCTGCCAGCCAGGCCAGGGTCATTTCCTCCGCGGGCAGCATGCTTTTTATAAAAAGCGTGTCCAGAGTCTCGTCTTCCGCAATGGGAAAACGCCTCTGCAGCACTATGTCCCCGGCGTCGAACCTGTCCGTCAGCTTGTGCAGGGTGAGGGCGCTTTCCTTATAGCCCTCCAGGATGAGCTGCGATATGGGCCACGGCCCCCTTCCAACGGGCAGGGGGGCGGGATGGACGTTCACGCCGCGGCGGCCGCCTATGGGTATCTTTGTTCCGTAGCAGGCGGAAAACACGTAGTCGCAGCCTTCTTTGTCAAACAGGCGGTCCAGGGCTGCGGCGGTCACGGGCGTCGCGGAAAACGGTATGCCGTGTTCTTTGGCAAGGCCCTGCACTTCGGCGCTGCGGTCGTTGGTGAATATCTTTATCACCCGGGCGTCCGGGCTTGAAAGGAGTGTCTTCAGGCATATCGAGAAGTCGTCGTATCCGCAATAGGCTATCTTCAGCATATCTTCCTCCCGCGCCCGTAAAGAAATCGCCCCTTTCCGGCGTCCTTTACGGCGCATAACGCGCCGTCTGCCGTTCCGTATCCTTTTTGTGTCATTTTTTGTGTTTCAGGCTTGCGGCCTTCACCAGCTCCAGGTACCGGTTAAGGCGTTCTATAAGGGCCTCCGGAGAGTCGAATTCCATTTCGTCCCGCAGCTTTGACAGAAACGAAAAGGCCATCTCCCTGCCGTAAAGGTTCCCCTCCCAGTCCACGAAATGGGCTTCTATGCTCACGGCGTGGATGCCGAAGGTGGGGCGCACCCCCACGTTGCAGCCCCCGAAATACGTTTTTCCGTCTATCTGCGAAGACACCAGATACACTCCGTTCCCCGGCAGCAGCTGCCCCGGGGCGGCCGCCAGGTTTGCCGTGGGATATCCCAGCCGGGTGCCTATGCGGTAGCCGGTGGCTATGACTCCCTCTATGGTGAAGGGATAGCCCAGAAAGGCCCGGGCGTCCTCCATGCGGGCAGACTGCACCGCCGCACGTATGCGGGTGCTGGAAACCGGCCCGCCCTTTACTTGCAGAGGGGCTATGATGTTGGTGGCAAAGCCGTATTTTTCTCC